>NZ_CBFHAZ010000074.1:0-30556 GCF_965653655.1 Pseudomonas onubensis
AATGCGGTGTGTCAGTCAATTTATCTGTCACTGATACACCGCTTTCGCGAGCAAGCCCGCTCCCACAGTTGACCGCATGCGGTTTTGAATATGAGGTCGGCTGCGGATTTGCATGCACTGAAAATCTGCTTTTCTGTGGGATCTGCCAGCTCCCACCTTTGACCGAGTATGGCTCTGCTGTGGCTGTTGATGTTGCTCTGGCCCTTACATCCTTTTCGATGACGAAGTCAGCGGTCTTTTGATCTGCGCTTTTGATTGTGATCTTGATCTGAAATCGCCCCGTTAAACACGATGGCCGCAATTCGACAGGGATTTGGGGGGTAAACCGGCAGGGATGCCGGTTTAGCCGCGCTGGGCCAAGGATGGCCCATCGCGGCGGCCCCCCAAATCCCTGTCGGATTGCGGGCATGCCGAGCCATAGCGAGGCACCGAGTGTTGGGGCGAAGACTTTTTGGTTACTTTTGTGTCTTTACAAAAGTGACCCGCTGTAAGAGCGGAACCAATAGCAGCCGTTACCGCAGCAACGGATATGTACACCGAAAAACCGCCATCGCCGGACAACCAATTGCCACAGTCGAACGCCGGTGTTTCATAGCCACCACCGTTTCAACCTTTTTTTCACGTTGCAGTGGTTAAGCTGCGGTTCAAGGTCGTTCACCACCGTTCCACCCACATGAGCCCGCGATGTCGCCACAACCACCATCCTCTATCGAGATCGAATTCGCCGAACGCTGTGACCGCGAGCATGCCCAGGTCTGCGGCAACACGCGTCCGCCTGCGCTGCTCAAGCGTCTGGCGGCCTGGCGCGATGAACGGTTGGTGCGCCAGGCGTTGAAGGTGGCCGGTGAGCCGGGGCTGATCCTCGACCTGGCGTGTGGCTCTGGCCGGTTTTGGCCCGTGTTGGCCGAACACATCAACCGGGTGATCCTGGCCTCGGACAATTCACAGGACATGCTCGACCATGCGCGCACTCACCACCCGGCGGCGGTGCTCAAGCGGGTCAAAACATTCCAGGGTTCGGCGTTTTCCATCGGCCTGTCGGCCAACGCGGTGGACTGCATTTTCTGCCTGGAACTGTTTCGTCATGTGCCCGGCAGCGACGTGCGCATGGCGCTGTTGCGCGAATTCCACCGGGTCAGCCGCGACACAGTGATCGTCTCGGTGAACTCCCGCACACCGGTGGAGGACGAATTCCGCCAGGCCGGTTTCAAAGTCCTCCATCAACAGGAGTTCCTGCCGGGCTCCAAGCTGTGGCGTGTCTACGTTTTGCGTAAGAGAGGCTAACTCCTGCCTGCCGGACTATTCTCCATCTCTTGTAAGAGTTTTCATGATGGTGTGTGCACTGCGGATGCTCGCAAGTCCCTTTCGCGATATATACTGCGCGCCATTCTTCAAGGGAGAGCCGTGTGGCCATCGATATTCACTGGATCTGCGACAACGATAGCCTCGGCCAGCATTGCGCCGAATGGCAGCAGTTGCCATTCGTCGCCCTCGACACCGAATTCATGCGGGTCGACACTTTTTATCCCATTGCCGGGCTGATCCAGATCGGTGATGGCGTTCGCGCTTACCTGATCGACCCCCTGACCATCGACAACTGGCAACCCTTGGCCGCCTTGCTGGAGAACCCGGCGGTGATCAAGGTGGTGCACGCCTGCAGCGAAGACCTGGAAGTGCTGCTGCGCCTGACGGGCAGCCTGCCGGTGCCGTTGTTCGACACTCAATTGGCAGCGGCTTACCTGAACCTCGGTTTTTCCATGGGCTACTCGCGCCTGGTGCAAGCAGTGCTCGACATCGAGCTGCCCAAGGGTGAGACCCGCTCGGACTGGCTGCAGCGGCCACTGTCCGAGACGCAGGTGAGCTACGCCGCCGAAGATGCGGTACACCTGGCCGAAGTCTATGTGCGCTTGCGCCCGCAGTTGTCGGATGACAAATACGCCTGGGTATTGGATGACGGCGCCGAACTGGTGGCCAACCTGCGCCGTGAAGTCGACCCGTATGAGGTGTACCGCGACGCCAAGCTGGCGTGGAAACTCTCGCGTGCCCAGCTCGCCGTATTGCGCGAACTCTGCGCCTGGCGCGAGCAGCAGGCCCGCGCCCGAGACCTGCCGCGCAACCGCATCATTCGCGAACATTCGTTGTGGCCCCTGGCCAAATCCCAGCCGGATAACCTCGCCGCGTTGGGCAAGATCGAAGACATGCACCCGCGCACCGTGCGTCAGGATGGCCAGTTCCTGCTGGACCTGATCAAACGTGCCGGCAGTGTGTCGATGGACCAATGGCCGCCCGCCGTGGCTGAGCCGCTGCCGGTGGACGCCGCTGCGCTGATCAAGCAACTGCGCGCCCTGGGCCAGGCCGAAGCCGAACGCCTGGAGATGGCGCCGGAACTGATGCTGCGCAAGAAAACCCTCGAAGCCCTGGTTAAAAGTGGCTACCCCGATGGGCCTTATACATTGCCAGACTCGCTGCGTGGCTGGCGCCGCGAGTTGATGGGCCAGGCGCTGCTCGACAGCCTGGCCACTGCCGGAGAACAGCCTTGAAACGTATTTGCTCCATCTATCGCAGCTTGAAAAAAGACGGGATGTACCTCTACGTGCTCAAAAGCGATGCGCTGGAGCGCGTACCTGAGCCGTTGATGGCCGCCTTTGGCAAGGCCCATCTCGCGTTCGAGATGATACTGACGCCCGAGCGCAAGTTGTCGCGCGAGGACATTACCGTGGTCCTGGAAAACCTCGACAAGCAGGGCTACCACCTGCAAATGCCGCCGGCCGAGGACGAGTACATCGAGCACTTGCCCGAAGAGCTGCTGCGCCGCAACGACCCGATGTAACCGGTCAGTGCCCCGTTCGGGGCACGTTCTTTTATGGACTCGTATTCGATGGGCGGTGGCCGTAAGGAAGCGGGCGGCCGTCTGCAGTGTTTTTGAAAGGTTTGAACCATGCGTGTTCTGATTGCTGAACAGGATCACCCGCTCTACGCCCAATTGCTGAGCGAAGCGGCCCCGGACGTTGAGGTGTTGACCAGCGGCGACTCGGCCGAACTGTCGCGCCTGGCCGCCGATTGCCCGGTATGGCTGGGCCAGCCGGACCTGCTTGCCACGTTGCTGCGCCAAGGGCATAAGCCGCAATGGCTGCAATCAACTTGGGCGGGTATTACGCCGCTGCTGGCCGATGGCTTGCCGCGCGACTATCGCCTGACCCGTGCGGTCGGCATTTTTGGCCAGGTCATGGCCGAGTTCGTGCTCACCTATATGCTCGGGCATGAGCGCGAAGTGCTGGCGCGGCTGGTCAGCCAGGTCGAGCGCAAGTGGGACAACCGCATGGGCCAAAGCCTGGCCGGGCGCAAGGTGCTGGTGGTTGGCACCGGCGATATCGGCCAAAGCGTTGCTGATTTTTTGCTGCCGTTCGGCGTCAAGCTCTACGGGATTGCCAGCAGCGCGCGGGAACAGGCACCGTTTATCGAAGTGGCTGGGTTGGAACAACTGAGCCGGCTGGTGGGCGAGGTGGATTATGTGATCAACCTGCTGCCCAACACCCCCGAAACCCATGATTTGTACGACGCGGCGTTGTTCAAGCAATTCAAGCCGACCGGGTTGTTTATCAACGTCGGACGCGGCGTAGCAGTGGTTGATGCCGATTTGGTCGAAGCATTGAAAGAAGGCCACCTGGCCGGCGCGGTGATCGATGTATGCCGTCAGGAGCCACTGCCGCAGCGCCATCCGTTCTGGACCGCCTGGGGCTTGCTGCTGACCGGGCACAGTTCCGCACCGACGTCGCCGGGGATGATGGTGGAGTTGTTTGTGCAGAATCTGCGGGCTTATCAGGCCAAGGACGCGCTGCGCGGGGAAGTCAGCTTCGAACGCGGTTACTGACCCAACACCGGAAAAATGTGGGAGCGGGCTTGCTCGCGAATGCGGAGGGTCAGGCACTAAATGTGTCGACTGATACACCGCTTTCGCGAGCAAGCCCGCTCCCACATTGGTTCTACGCAAGGCTTACAGGCTGAAGTCACCTTCCGACACCAGCTCGCTCAGCGGCTTGCGCGGGCTCGGCGCTTCACGACCTTGCAGGTACTCCGGCAAGCTCGACTTGTCCCCCAGCTTGCCCACGGCCACAGCCGCATGCAGCGCGTAACCTTCTGGAATCTTCAACTCCTTGCGGGTCAGCTCCTGATCGAACCCGGCCATGCCGTGGGTGTGCCAGCCGCTGATACTGGCTTGCAGCGCCAGGTGGCCCCAGGCCGAACCGGTGTCGAAGGTGTGCCACAAGGCCGGGGTTTCTTCGCTGGCGCCAGGCGCGGTGAAGTCGGTTTTAGAGGCGATGATTACCAGGGCCGACGCGTGTTGCGCCCAATTACGGTTGAATTCGTTGAGCAGGCCCAGGAAACGCTCCCAGTTTGGCGTGTCGCGGCGCGCGTAGAGAAAGCGCCATGGCTGCGAGTTGTAGGCCGATGGCGCCCAGCGTGCGGCTTCGAAGAAACTCAGCAGCGTCTCTTGCGGGATGCTTTCGCCGGTAAAGGCGCGCGGCGACCAGCGTTCGGTGAATTGGGTGTGGATCGGGTAATCGGCAACGCGTGTCATGGGCAGTTCCTGATCGTCAATTCGGCCCTCAAAGCTACTGCGCGCCCACTAGACTGACAAGTGTTGTTACACCGCCAGTCGTAAGCGCTTGGTTCCGGGGGCCTTGGGCACTAGACTGGCGGCCTTTTCACCTACCGATACTGATGTAGAGCCATGGCCGCCAAAGTCGAACCTTTCTGGATACGCAAAACCCTTGAACACCTCGACCAGGAGGAGTGGGAGTCGTTGTGCGACGGCTGTGGCCTGTGCTGCCTGCAAAAGCTTGAGGATGAAGAGGACAACAGCGTCTATTACACGCGCATCGCCTGCAAACTGCTGGACCTCAAAACCTGCCAGTGCAGCGACTACGCCAACCGCCGCGCCTCGGTGCCTGATTGCATCCAGCTCACGCCGGGCCAGGCCGACCAGTTCAAATGGCTGCCGCCGACCTGCGGCTACCGCCTGGTCAGCGAACGCAAGGACCTGCCGCTGTGGCACCACTTGGTGTGTGGCGACCGCGATGCCGTGCACCATGAACGCATTTCCCAGTCCGGCCGCATGCTCGCCGAAGGCAGCGTGCCCGAAGATGACTGGGAGGATTACCTGATCTTCCGCGCAGGCTGAAAAAAGGAGTGTGTATGAGGGTGGCAACCCGGCTGGCGGCATCGTTGGTGCTGCTGGCACTGAGCCTGCCTGCGTGGTGCGCGAAGAAAGTCGACCTCGATTATCACGTCAAGCTGCTGCCCCAGAGTGATCAGGCCGAGGTGCGCGTGAGCCTGTCCCAGGGCTCGGCCGTGCGCAGCCTGAACTTCGACCTGGGCCGTGACGGCGATTACAGCGACTTCAAGGCCGACGGCCAATGGCAGGTCACCGGCAGCCGTGGCCTGTGGCAACCCAGCGCCGACAAGGCCAGCCTGACTTACCGCGTGCGCCTCACCCATGCGCGCAAGGCGGGCGTGTATGAGGCGCGAATGACACCGAGCTGGGCGCTGTTTCGCGGCGAAGACCTGGTGCCGGCTGCGCGGTTGGACCAGCAGGATGGTATCGAGCTGGTGTCGCGTCTGATGTTCGAGTTGCCGGCCGGCTGGAAAAGCGTTGAAACCGCCTGGCCGCGTGTCGGCAAGCACAAATTCCGTATCGACAACGTGTCTCGCCTGTTCGACCGGCCCACCGGCTGGATGCTCGCGGGTAACCTGGGCAGTCGTCGCGTGCGGCTGGGTGAAACCGAAGTCACCGTGGCCTCGCCCAAGGGCCAGGCCATGCGCCGCATGGACGTGCTGACGCTGCTGACGTTCGTGTGGCCGCAAGTAGAAGCCGCGTTGCCGCGCCATCCGGCCAAGCTGTTGATCGTTGGCGCCGGCGACCCGCTGCGCCGTGGCGCGTTCTCGGCGCGCGATTCGATCTACCTCAACAGTCGCACGCCGCTGATCAGCGAAAACGGCAGCAGCGCGTTGCTGCGCGAAGTGGTGCAAGCCATTGGCCGTTTTAACGACCACGATACCAGTGACTGGATCAGCGAAGGGTTGGGCGAGTATTACGCCATTGAACTGCTGCGGCGTGCCGGCGGCATTACCGATGAGCGTTATGCGGCAATCCAGACGCGGTTGGCCAAGGAAGGCAAGGGCGTGACCAGCCTGCGCGGCGATCAGGTCAACGGTGCGACCGTGGCGCGGGCAGTCCTGGTGTTGCAGGAGCTGGACCGCGAGATCCGCGTCAAGACCCACAACAAGCGCTCGCTGGATGATCTGGCGCAGGCGGTGATGCGGGCGAACAGTGTTAATACGGCGGAGTTTGTGCAGTTGGCCGAGAGTGTGATTGGCGAATCGTCGGTGGTGCTGGACTCCAAGTTACTGCGCTGATTTCCAGTCTTGCACACAGCAAAAATGTGGGAGCGGCGGTTCGACGCTTCGACTTGCTCGCGAATACGGTGTGTCAGCCAAACACATGGCGACTGACACTGCGCTTTCGCGAGCAAGCCCGCTCCCACAGTTGACCGCGTTCAGTTTGACTACTTAGTGGCTTTCTCCGCCGCCACTTCAGCCTTGGTCTTCAAGTTCTTCAACTCTTCGCCCGCGCGTTCGATCTTGGTACGCACGCTGTTCATTTCCTGGCGGCCTTGCTCCAGCTTGTCTTTGAGCGAGCTGTGCCCGGTCACGCCGCGCACCAGCGCCACGCCACCAAGCGCCACCTGGATCAGCCCGAAGATGCCGCCACGGCGCAGGCCTTTGCCGACCATCATCACACCGCCGGCCACCGAAAGAATGCGTTCCGACCCGTGCACGTTTTGCTCGCTTTTGGGCGCTGGTTGCAGGTGTTCGATGATAGGTCGCAGGGTTTTGCTGTCGCTCATGGTGTGTCTCCAACAAAGGCAAGTGTAAGTAGCTGACTGTTTGCAGGCGCCGGATGTTCCCGAAATATCAGTACTTGGGGCCTGAGCGGGTGTTGTTGCCCTTGGCCAAACGGTCGTAGAGCACCACATTGACGGTGGCGGCCAGGTTCATGCAGCCGGTGGTCGGGATGTACACCACGTCTTCACACCAATCGCGGATCTCTTTGTCCAGCGAGCCGTCTTCGGGGCCGAAGATGTACAGCGCGCGGTCGGGGTGCGTGTACTCGGGCAGCGGGCGGGCGCCTTCCACCAGCTCCACGGCGACCGGGATACAGCCCAGCGGCAGGATCTTTTTAAGGTCATCGATGCCGATCAACGGTATGTCGTGGTGGACCTTCTTGGTGTCGGTGATGAAGTCCCGGGCGCGCTCGTAACGCACGCCGGTGTAAAACACCGAGGCCACGCCGTAGCAGCCGGCGGCGCGCATCACCGAGCCGACGTTTTCGGGGGATTTGGGGTTATACAGACCGATGCAGCTGTAGCGTTTATTGCCCACGGGGAAGGGTGCCTTAAAAAAGGCAGCAGTATAGCGGCAAGCTACAAGCTACAAGCTACAAGCTGCAAGTAAAAGCAACATGGCTTTTTCTTGCGGCTTGTAGCTTGAAACTTGCAGCTACTTACTTTTTCATCAACCCCGCCAACGCCGCAAACGGGTTGTGCGTCGCCTTGGCAATCGTCGGGCTGCTGGTGGAGCCTTCGCCGAAGTACTGCTGGTCGGTGTAGCGCGAGTGTTCGTTGTCGTGGCAATACAGGCACAGCAACTCCCAGTTGGAACCGTCCTGGGGGTTGTCATCATGATTGTGGTTGCGATGGTGTACGGTCAGTTCGCTCAAGCGTTTGCCGGCAAACTCACGGGCACAGCGGCCGCACACGTGCGGGTACATCTTCAAGGCTTTGTCGCGGTAGCCCATTTCCCGGTCGCGCTGGGCATCGGCGAGGATGCGGTCGAGCTTGGCGGTTTGGGAGGGCGGGTTGGTCGAGCTCATCATGGCTCCTGGCTATTTGGGGGTTCACGGATAGGGTTGATTCTAGCCGCTCGCGCGGCAAATGACCGCTGGCTTTTTCAGCTGCGGTACAGCCGGGCTTGGGCGAACGTTTGTAGTATCGGCACATTCACTTCACAAGGACCTGAAACCTATGCGTGTGTACACATGGACCGCAGCCCTGCTGCTCAGCGCGCTGGCCGCTCAAGCCCAGGCGTTCTCTACACCCAGGCCCGGCCAGGTAATCGAGGTGGCCCTTGAGCAACTGCACCCGACCCAGGCCGTGGTGGGCTTTGACCAGATCTACTACAGCCTGGGGCTGTTCGCCGACAAACCGGCCAAGGTGTTCGACGAATACTGCGAAACCAACGGCCAGGGCGCCGCCGACAACGTGCCGAAGAAAGCCGACCTGCACCAACCCACCAGCTTTACCTGCAAGGACCCGGTGGGCACCCATCCCGATGACATGAAGACCGTGGTGGTCGGCCCCGGTGGCCAGTTGTACCTGACCGACGGTCATCACAGTTTCACCACCTTGTGGGAAGTGCCCGGCGGCGGCCCGCAATTGAAAATGTGGGTCAAGGTGACCGATGACTTCAGCAACAGCGCCGACATGAACACCTTCTGGCAGCGTATGGAGGCGGCCCGCAAGGTCTGGCTCAAGGACAACCAAGGCCAGACCCTGCCGCCGCAGCAACTGCCTGCGCACCTGGGCTTCAAGAACCTGCAGGACGACACGTTTCGCAGCCTGGTGTATTTCACCCGCAAGGCCGCCTACGGCAAGCCGGACGATGGCGCGATTGCCCCGGAATTCCTGGAGTTCTACTGGGGCAACTGGCTGCGCACACAGATTGATTTGAAGGCGTACAACCTGAACAAAAAGGGCGGCTACAAGGATGCGATTGAAGCGGTGGCCAAGCGCATGGTCAGCATGGCGCCGGGTTCACAGGTGGGCAGCAGCGGTTTTACTGCCAGGCAGCTCGGCGGTATGACCCAACTGGACCAGGGCGAGCTGGAAAAGACCTTCGAGAAAAAAGTGCCGTATGTGATCGACTATCGCAAATCCAGAGGCTGATACAAGGCCAAAATGTGGGAGCGGGCTTGCTCGCGAATGCGGTAGTTCAGTCACTGATGCACTGACTGACGCTCCGCTTTCGCGAGCAAGCCCGCTCCCACATTTGGATCTATGGCGTTTGTGGGATTTGCCTCAGCCCTTGAGCTTCTCGGCAATCCAGATGGTATGCCGGGTGCCCTTGTTGCCATGGGCAAACACTTGCACTTCCTCGGCCTTGAACCCGGCCTTGCGCAGTTTGTCGCTGAACAGTTTGTCGGCGCTGGCTGACCACACTGCCAGCACGCCTTTAGGCCGCAGCGCGTTGGCACACGCGGCCAGGCCACCGGCCGAATACAGCCAGCTGTTGGCCTTCTGCGTCAGGCCTTCGGGGCCGTTGTCCACATCCAGCATGATCGCGTCAAAGCCCTGGGGCTCGGCCTGCAGCACTTTGGCCACGTCTTCCATGCGGATCACCGTGCGTGGGTCCAGCAGCGGGCGGCCGGACTTTTCCCCCAGTGGGCCGCGGTTCCATTCCACTACGCCGGGCACCAATTCCGCCACCACCACTTCGGCGCTCTTGCCCAAATGCTTGAGGGCCGACGCCAGGGTAAAGCCCATGCCCAGGCCGCCGATCAATACCCGCGAGCCCGGCCTGCCCGCGACTTTGCGGCAAGGAATTTCCGCCAGCGCGTCTTCGGAGCCATGCATGCGCGTGTTCATCAACTGGCCGCCGTCACCGCCCTGGATCTTGATGACAAAATCCTCGCCGTATTCGAACAGGCACAAGGCACCGCCGTTGTCGGGGATCGGAGTGGTGTCGAGCAGAACGAAACGTTTCATGGAAATCTCATTGGGAAGGGCATTCTTGCGCGGTTGGGAGTAGCCTTACGACATTCCGGTCAGGCCATGGAGCCATCGATGAAGTGCAGCATTCTAACGGTCATTGCGTTAAGCGCGCTCACATTGGGTGCGGCGCAGGCGCAAGAGGCGCAAACCGTGCCCGTGGCGCCTACGCCAACCCCCGGCGCGCCGGGCACGCCGACGCCCACCTTGTACCCGCAAGTCACCCCGCCCGTGGCGCCCAAAGCCACCGCGAATGGTTCACCCGCACTGGTGCCGATTGTGTTGCCAACGCCGCCCAAGGATCAGACGGTGCCCGGCCTGCTGCAAAATGACAGCAAGCCGAAGACGCCCGGTGGTTAAAATTGCTGTGACAGTAATTGCCCGTCGGCCATGCGCAGGCGCTTGGACAAGGCAATCGCAATCGCGCGAATGATCTTGGCCGCCACCCTGGGTGCCTCGTTGAGCATTTTTTCCAGCGCATCCTTGCCCAGGTTCAACAGCACGCAGTCACTGGCGGCAACGCAACTGGCAGAGCGCCGCTCGCCGTCCAGCACGGCCATTTCGCCAAAGGCCCGGCCGCTGCGCAGGGTGGTGATGGTCAGGCGCTGGCCGCTATGATTGGTTTTTTGCACGGCCACCTGGCCGCTGTGCAGGATGCACATGAAGGTGCCGGCATCGCCCTCAAGGAAAATCACCTCGTCGCGGGCGATGCTGCTGATATTGAAGTAGCCGGCGGCCACGTGAAAATCTTCCGGTAACAGCGGGTCGAACAGGCCGCAATCCATGAGCATGTCGCGGATTTCGTTGTTCATCAGAGTCGGTAGTGGCATAGCTGCAATCTTGGTCCATCAATCAAGTCGGGCGGTCTTGTGTTCAGACAGGACCGCCCCACTAAGTTCCTTAAACGAGGCCCAGGGCCTTGAAGACAAATCCATATTCGAGCGCTACGTCACGTAATCCCTGATAACGCCCGCTCATCCCGCCATGCCCGGCACCGAGTTCGGTCTTGAGCAGCAGCAGGTTGTTATCCGTTTTGGTGTCGCGCAATTTGGCCACCCACTTGGCCGCTT
The DNA here is from genome assembly GCF_965653655.1 of Pseudomonas onubensis. Lineage (NCBI taxonomy): Bacteria > Pseudomonadati > Pseudomonadota > Gammaproteobacteria > Pseudomonadales > Pseudomonadaceae > Pseudomonas > Pseudomonas onubensis. The sequence continues at coordinate 10,898 of NZ_CBFHAZ010000074.1, forward strand.
CCCAATACTGCACACGGCTGTCGTTGTAACCGGCGATCACCAGCATGTGCGGGTAAGCCTGGGCCTGGACGTTTTCGTACGGCGCGTAAGCCTTGATGCGTTCATACACCTCGGGTTCTTGCGGGTTGCCCCACTCGTCGTACTCGGTGATGGTCAGCGGCAGGTCCGGGTCGAGCATGGTGTTGAGCACATCGACAAACGGCACTTCGGCAATCGCCGCCTGGAACAGCTCAGGGCGTTGATTGAGCACCGCGCCGATCAACAGGCCGCCGGCGCTGCCGCCGCTGATAGCCAGTTGCTTGGCGGTGGTCAGCCCTTCGGCGATCAAGTGCTCGGCGCAGGCGATAAAGTCGCTGAACGTGTTCTGTTTATGTTCCTGCTTGCCATTGCGATACCAGGCTTCACCCAGTTCGCCGCCGCCACGCACATGCGCGATGGCAAAGGCCACGCCGCGTTCCAGCAGGCTCAGGCGCGCATGGGAAAACCACGGGTCGAGGCTTGAACCGTAGGCGCCGTAGCCATAGAGGTACAGCGGCGTGGGTTTGCCCATTTGATCACGTTTGACCACCAGGCTGATCGGCACCTGAGTGCCATCTGCGGAAGTGGCCCACAGCCGTTGGCTGACATAATCGTCGGCGTTGAACACGCCGAGAACCGGGGTTTCCTTGAGCACCACCTGCGCGCCGCTGGCCAGTTCAAGCTGGCGCACCTGGGCCGGACGGTTCAGGGCTTCGTAACGCAGGCGGATCTTGTCGCTGGCAAATTCCAGGCTGTTCTGCACGTAAAGGCTGTAGGCGGCGTCAGGCAATTCCACACGGTAGGCGGTCGAACCCTGCGGGTGCACTTCTATCACCGGCAGGCCGCCGATGCGCAGACTCAAGGTCATGGCGCCGGCATTGAGGGTCACGCCGTCGAGCATCACGTCGTCGCTGTGGGGGATCAGGTTTTGCCATTGGTCCTCAGTCGGCGCAGTGCCAGTGTCGGCGGCGACGAACAGCGCATAGTTGATGCCGTCACGGTTGCTGCGGATAAACCAGGTCCATTGGTCATCCAGCATGCCGTGGTCGACATCGTATTCATGGTCTTCAACCCGTGGCGCCAGGCAGGTGAAAGCCTGCTGCGGCTGCTCTGCATCCAACACCCAGATTTCGCTGGTGGTCTTGCTGCCCAGGGCCAACAGCAATTGGCGCTCGGAGCTGGAACGGTAGCAATGCAGGAAGAACCGCCCATCGGGCTCGTGGAACACTTCCTGCGCTGCCGTGCCATCCAGGCGGTAGCGGTAAAGCTTGTGTGGGCGATGGGTGTCGTCCAGCTCACCGAAGAACAGCGTCAGGCTGTCGTTGGCCCAGGTCATGCTGCCGTCGCAGTCTTCGAACTCCAGTTCGCTGACTTTGCCGGTGGCCAATTCCTTCACGTACAGGGTGTAAATCTCTTCACCGCTGGTGTCGAGGCTGTAGGCCAGGCGCTGGTGGTCGGGGCTGATGCTGAATGCGCCGAGGGAGAAGAAGCCGCCGTTGGCCAGCACGTTCGGGTCCAGCAGTAACTCCTCGCTGCTTTCGTCCACCGTATTGCAGTCATCCGCCGGGCGGCGGCAGCGGTAGTGGCGGGCGTATTCATCACCGGCGGTGGTGCGTGTGTAATACAGGTACGGGCCCCACGGCGAAGGCAACGACAGGTCGGTTTCCAGGATGCGGCCCTTGATCTCTTCGAACAGGGTCTCACGCAGGGCGTTCTGGTCGGCGAGCTGGGCTTCCTGCCAGGCGTTTTCGGCCTTTAGGTAATCGAGCACTTCAGCTGTGTCACGCTCTTGCAGCCAGGCGTACGGGTCGGGGCCTTGGGCCTTGCGGGCGATCGGGGCAGTCGATATAGGCATGGATCACTCTCTGTCTGGCGGATGGTGGCAGGCATTGCAGCCGAGACACGCAAAAGCCGTTATCATAGCCGCCTCTTTGCCAGCCTTGCCATGGACACCATGACCGAGAACGACTATCTGACCGCTTGGGGCCTTTACGCCTTCGCCGCTTTGGGCTGCCTGTTGGTGTGGTGGCGCATGACCCGCTGGATCTGGCGCTGGCTGCGCGAGCCGCTGCAATTGCTGATGGCGGTGTTGCTGTTCAGCCCGACCATCGTCGACCCGGTCAAGACCCAGTTTGCGCCAGCCGTGGCCATTACCGCCCTGGACCTGGTGCTGCATGTGGGCAATAACGCCTGGCGGGCCATCTCCGACCTGTTCATGTACACGATGATCGCGTTTGCCGTGTATATCGTGATCGTGTTGATCCGTTGGCCCATCGAACGTGCCGCCAACGCCCGCCGTGAGCGCAAGGCCGCCGCCGACGCCGCACTGGCCGCCGAGCCGGTAGACGAAGACGACGAACCGTTCCGTCGCCCGGCGCCTGCCGGCAACCTGCGGGTTGAGCCGCGTCTTTAACGTTGTAAGCCCTGCAGCGAGAGCCCTGGCATGTGTGAATTATTGGGCATGAGTGCCAACGTCCCCACCGATATCGTGTTCAGCTTTACCGGGCTGATGCAGCGAGGCGGGCGTACCGGCCCCCACCGCGACGGTTGGGGCATCGCGTTTTACGAAGGCCGTGGCCTAAGGCTGTTCCAGGACCCGGCCGCGAGCAGCGAGTCGGAAGTCGCGTTGCTGGTGCAGCGTTACCCGATCAAAAGTGAAGTGGTGATTGGCCATATCCGCCAGGCCAATGTGGGCAAGGTGAGCCTGGCCAACACGCACCCGTTCGTGCGTGAACTGTGGGGCCGTAACTGGTGCTTTGCGCATAACGGCCAATTGGCCGACTTCAACCCGCGCGCCACTTTCTACCGGCCGGTGGGCGATACCGACAGCGAAGCGGCGTTCTGTGACCTGCTCAATCGCGTGCGCGAAGCCTTCCCGGAGCCTGTCGACATCGAGCAAGTGCTGCCGGACCTGATCGCCGCCTGCGCCGAATACCGCAGCAAAGGCGTGTTCAACTGCCTGCTCAGCGACGGTGACTGGCTGTTTTGCTACTGCTCGACCAAACTGGCACAGATCACCCGGCGCGCACCGTTTGGCCCGGCGCGCTTGAAAGATGTCGACGTGATCGTCGATTTTCAGGCCGAAACCACGCCCAATGACGTGGTCACGGTGATCGCCACCGAACCCTTGACCGACAATGAAAACTGGACCCGCTACGAACCGGGCCAATGGAGCCTGTGGCGACGTGGTGAATGCGTCAGCCAAGGCGTTACCGAGTAAGGATATCGACCATGTTGCTCAGTTATCTGCGGTTGGTGCTGTTTGCCATTGGCTTGTTGGTCGGCGTGCAAGTGCCGGGGTTTATCAACGACTACGCCAAGCGCGTCGAAGCCCATTTGATCGAGGCCCAGACCGGCCTGCGCGGCTTTGATGCCACGGCGCAGCAGTTCTTCAATGGTGACTTGCAGGCGTTGGTGGCCCATTACCGCGCCAGTGATGATCCGGTGTTTCGCAGCGATGCCAACAGCCTGGGCACTTTGCTCGATCGTCAGGTGGCGTTGGACAAGCAGTTCCAGGCCATGCAAGGCCCGTGGTACATCCGCGCGCTGCAAGTGGCGGTGGCTGCCGACCCGGATATCCGCCTGGAAACCTGGAATGGCTACAGCTACCAGATCCTGCTGACGCCTGAGGCGATGGGTTGGGGCCTGGGCGGGGCGATGCTGTTGTCGTTCGGCATCGAATGCCTGTTCCGCCTGATCGACTGGGTGGTGTTGGGCGGCAAGCGCCTGCGCCAGAGCCGGCCGATCGAAGAGCGTGACCTTAAAGGCCTCTAAAGATGATCGTTCCCACGCTCTGCGTGGGAATGCCTCTTGTGACGCTCTGCGTCATTGGCTTAGTACCATCCTTTCTTCACCCACTTCCTCGGCATACCGCGCCACCACCTTCTGACACAACCCCACAATCTCCTCCACCAACTCCACCCCCACACGCCACGACACCACCACCTGCAAATTCGGCAAGCGTTGCGCCATCGGCAGCATCACCAGCTCTCCGCGTGCCAGTTCTTCCATCACCAGCACCGGCGGTAACGCGCCAATGCCGAACCCATCGCGCAGCAAGCGAGTAATCGCCGACACCGAGTTCACACAGTTCATGCGTGGCGCGGCGACGCCGTTGGCTTGCATCAGGCTCAGTACATCCTGGTGCGGGTGGGAGTTTTTCGAGTAGGTAATGATGCGCTCCTGGGCCAGTTCGGCGAGGGAGGCGTAGTCGCGGTTGTAGATGGATTGGCTGGCGACGATCCAGGCCATGGGGTGGCTGGCCAGCTCCAGGCTGCGCACGGTTTCCTGGCGCAGCAGGTCGGTTTGCAGGATCAGGTCGAGAAAGCCTTTTTGCAGCTGATCGCTGAGGTTTAACGCGGTATCGGCGACCAGTTCAATTTCTACTCGCGGGAAGTGCTCCATCAATTGCGCCACCAACTGGCTCAGCCAGGTGTGGATCACTGTGTCCATGGCGCCGATCCGGATGCGTCCGACCTTGCTGCTGGTGGTCTCCAGGGACTGCTTGAGGCCCTGCATGGTCACCATCATTTGCTCGGCATAATCGAGCACCTTCAAGCCTTCCGGGGTCAGGCTCACGCCGCGTGAGTCGCGCAGCAACAGCTTCACGCCCAACTCGCTCTCGAGCACGGCGATGCGGCTGGAAATCGAGGCCTGGGTGGTGAACAGCTTCTCGGCGGTCAGGCGAAAGCTTTTGAGCTTGGCCACCCAGACGAAGGTTTCGAGGAACTTCAAATTCATGGGATCAACTTTTCTTATGCTTGGATCGGTTTTTATTAGTTGGACGCCGCACCCGGCAAGCGCCAAAAATCGAGCCATTGCACGATAAGCGCCGTTAGGGTGTCAGGACAAGTTGCGAGTTCTGTGTAAAAAATCCCACACTACAAAAAATACAAAGCCTACAGGAGCAACCACCGTGAGCCGCCTGCTATTGAATTGTGATATTGGCGAAAGCTTTGGCAACTGGACCCTGGGTCTGGATGCCGAGGTCATGCCGTTCATCGATTGCGCCAACGTGGCCTGCGGCTTCCATGCCGGCGACCCGAGCATCATGCGCCAGACCGTCGGCCTGGCCCTCAAGCAGGGTGTGCAGATAGGTGCGCACCCGGCCTACCAGGACCTGCAAGGGTTTGGCCGCCGCTCCATGAACTATACGCCGCAAGAAATTCAGGACCTGATGCACTACCAGATCGGCGCCCTTGATGGCATCTGCCGTGCCCAGGGTACCCGCGTCAGCTACGTCAAACCCCACGGCGCGCTGTACAACGACATGATGGCCAAGCCGGCGCAACTGCGCGCGGTGATGCAGGCTGTGGCCGCGTATGGTGACTTACCCTTGATGTTGCTGGCCAAAAGCGACAACCGCGAGGCCCAGGCGATGGGCGATGAATTCGGCCTGACACTGTGGTTCGAAGCCTTTGCCGACCGAGCCTACGACCAAAACGGCCATCTGGTTTCCCGCCAGTTGCCCGGCGCCGTGCACCATGATGCCGAAACCATCGTGCAGCAAGCGCTGACCATTTCCCGTGGGCAAGCCCTGACTGCCAGCGACGGCAGCCCCTTGGTGTTGCAGGCCAATACCCTGTGCGTACACGGCGACAACGCCAGCTCCATTGCTGCCGTGCAACGCATCCGCGAGGCGTTGAAGCCAGCATGAAGCCACGCATCGAAGTGGTGGCCATCGACTGCCTGATGGTGCGTCTGTTTGAGGTGATTGCTGAAGCCAACATGCCGTGGATGCTCGCCGCCACCCAACGCCTGCGCGAAGGTTTTGGCGCCGCGCTGGTGGATCTGGTGCCGTCCTACACAACCTTGATGGTGCATTACGACCTCACAGCGTTAAGCCCGGCTCAAGCGCGGGAACTGATCGATCAGGCGCTGACCGACTTGCAACCCCAGGCGCAAGGCAGTGGCCAGTGCCACGTGTTGCCGGTGTGGTACCACCTGAGTGTTGGCCCGGAACTGACGTTGCTCAGCCAGCGCAGCGGTTTATCCGTCGAACAAGTGATCCATCGCCACAGCGCCCACGAATACCAAGTGTTTGCCCTCGGCTTTGCACCCGGTTTTGCCTTTATGGGGTTGGTGGACGAAATCCTCGCCACGCCACGGCTCAACACGCCGCGTAAGCGCGTGGCGGCCGGCAGCGTCGGTATTGCCGAGCGGCAAACCGCCGCCTACCCGGTGGTGTCTCCGGGCGGTTGGAACTTGATCGGCCGCACCCCGACCAAACTGTTCGACCGCGAGCGCGACGGCTACAGCCTGATGCAGCCGGGCGATACCGTGCGTTTCGAAGCGGTTGATCACGCCGAATTCATCCACCTGGGTGGCGATGACACGCCGTTGGAGGCGCAGGCATGAGCCGCTTGTTGATCGAGGCCAGCACGCCGCTGTGCCTGTTGCAGGACGCCGGGCGCTTTGGCGTGCGCCACCTGGGCGTGACCCAGGGCGGCGCGCTGGACTGGGTGTCGATGTCCTGGGCCAATTGGCTGCTGGGCAATGCCTTGGATGCGCCGGTGGTGGAAATCACCTTGGGCGGGTTTACTGTGCAGGCTGAAGACTATTGCTTGCTGGCGTTGGCCGGTGCGGATTTGGGTGCCTATATCGACGAGCGCGCTATCAGCCCCGGGCGCAGTTTTATCCTGCAAAAGGGCCAACGTCTGCGCTTTACCCAGCCGTTCAGCGGTGCGCGGGCTTACCTGGCGGCGCCCGGCGGGTTTGATGCGCCGGCTGTGCTGGGCAGTTGTGCCACGGTGGTGCGCGAGGAATTCGGTGGGCTGGACGGTTTCGGCAAGGCCTTGGTCGAAGGCGGGCGGTTGGCCTATTCCGGTACAGGCGGTGCGATGAAGGTGCTGGGCGCGCCTGATCTGCCGGCCAAAGCGCCGCTGGACGTGATTATCGGCGCGCAGATCGGCCAGTTCAGTGGGCAGAGCCTGTTCGATGCATTCAATACCGACTGGTCGCTGGACAGCCGCGCCGACCGCATGGGCATGCGCTTGCTGGGTACGCCGTTGCAGTACCAGGGGCCGTCGCTGATCTCCGAAGGGATCCCGCTGGGCGCGATCCAGGTGCCGCCGGATGGGCAGCCGATTGTGTTGCTCAATGATCGGCAGACCATTGGTGGCTATCCGCGTTTGGGCGCGCTGACGCCGTTGGCGCTGGCGCGGCTGGCGCAGTGTTTGCCGGGGGAAAAGGTGAGGTTGGCGCCGGTGGTGCAGGAGACTGCGCATCGGCAGCACATCGAGTTTTTGCAGCGGTTTAACGCGATCTAAAAATGTGGGAGCGGCGGTGCGACGATTCGACTTGCTCGCGAATGCGGTGTGCCAGTCTATGCATCTATAACTGAACCACCGCATTCGCGAGCAAGCCCGCTCCCACATTTGATCTTCATTTACTTGGAAAGAAACCGCATCCCTTCTTCCAACCCACGCAACGTCAGCGGATACATCTGATCCTCCACCAACTCGCGCACAATCCCCGTCGACGCCGTATAGCCCCAGGTGTCTTTCGGGTACGGGTTAATCCAGATCAGCTTCTTGTACTTGGCCATGAAGCGCTGCATCCACACGTACCCAGGCTCTTCATTCCAGTGCTCGACACTGCCGCCGGCCTGGGTGATTTCATACGGCGCCATCGACGCATCGCCGATAAAGATCACTTTGTAATCGGCGCCGTACTTGTGCAGCAGGTCCTGGGTGGAGGTGCGTTCCGAGGTGCGGCGCTGGTTGTTCTTCCACACCGACTCGTACACGAAGTTGTGGAAGTAGAAGTACTCCAGGTGCTTGAACTCGGTCTTGCACGCCGAAAACAGCTCTTCGCAGATCTTCACGTGAGCGTCCATCGAGCCGCCGATATCAAACAGCAGTAACAACTTGATGGTGTTGCGCCGCTCCGGGCGCATCTGGATATTCAGCAAGCCGGCATCGCGCGCCGTGTGGTCGATGGTGCCGTCGATATCCAGCTCTTCGGCCGCACCCTGGCGGGCAAACTTGCGCAGGCGGCGCAGGGCGATCTTGATGTTGCGCGTGCCCAATTCCACCTGGTCGTCGAGGTTCTTGTACTCGCGCTGGTCCCAGACCTTTACCGCCTTGCCCTGGCGCTTGCCGGCATCGCCAACCCGAATGCCTTCCGGGTTGTAGCCGCCGGAGCCAAACGGGCTGGTGCCGCCGGTGCCGATCCACTTGTTGCCGCCGGCGTGGCGTTCTTTCTGTTCTTCCAGGCGTTTCTTGAACTCTTCGATCAACTTGTCCAGGCCGCCAAGGGACTGGATCTGCGCGCGCTCCTCGTCGGTGAGCGAGCGCTCGAATTCCTTGCGCAGCCATTCTTCAGGGATCAACGCCTGCAAGTGGTCGTCGAGTTTTTCCAGGCCATTGAAATAGGCGCCGAACGCACGGTCGAACTTGTCGAAGTGCCGTTCGTCCTTGACCAGGATCGCCCGGGCCAAGTAATAAAACTCGTCCATATCAGCGAAGACCACGCGCTGTTTAAGCGCGTTGATCAGGTCGAGCAGCTCGCGCACCGACACCGGCACCTTGGCGGCGCGCATCTCATTGAACAGGTTGAGCAGCATCAGCGATTACCGCGACGGCTCATGAACGCCAGACGCTCCAGCAACTGCACGTCTTGCTCGTTCTTGACCAACGCGCCGGCCAGCGGCGGAATGGCTTTGGTCGGGTCGCGTTCGCGCAGCACGGCTTCGCCGATGTTGTCGGCCATCAGCAATTTAAGCCAGTCGACCAGTTCGGAGGTGGACGGCTTTTTCTTCAGGCCCGGCACTTTGCGCACGTCGAAGAACACGTCCAGCGCTTCGCTGACCAAGTCCTTCTTGATGTCGGGGTAATGCACGTCGACGATTTTTTGCAGGGTGCTGCGATCGGGGAAGGCAATGTAGTGGAAGAAGCAGCGGCGCAGGAACGCGTCCGGCAGCTCTTTTTCGTTGTTGGAGGTAATGATGATGATCGGGCGTTTCTTGGCCTTGATGGTCTCGTCGATTTCGTAGACGTAGAACTCCATCTTGTCGAGCTCTTGCAGCAGGTCGTTGGGGAACTCGATGTCGGCCTTGTCGATTTCATCGATCAGCAGGATCACGCGCTCCTCAGCCTCGAAAGCTTCCCAGAGCTTGCCTTTTTTCAGGTAATTGCGCACATCGTGGACTTTCTCGTTGCCCAGCTGCGAGTCGCGCAGGCGGCTGACCGCGTCGTACTCATACAGGCCCTGATGCGCCTTGGTGGTCGACTTGATGTGCCAGGTGATCAGCTTGGCGCCAAAGGATTCGGCCAATTGCTCGGCGAGCATGGTCTTGCCGGTGCCCGGTTCGCCCTTGACCAGCAACGGCCGCTCCAGGGTGATGGCGGCGTTGACGGCCAGTTTCAGGTCATCGGTAGCCACATAGGCCTGGGTGCCTTCGAACTTCATCGGTCATTCCTCGAATTCATCAATGCCCGGACTATACCGCGCAGCCCCGGCGACTGTGAACGCAGACGGGTTATTCAGTCTCTGAATGGCCGGTCACATTGCAGTCCTGCTGAGGGGTCATGCTAATGCTTATGCTTATGTGGGAGCTGGCTTCTGTATTTACTCCGCGGAAGGCTTGGGTTGTTCGTAGCGGGCATTGAACGCCTGGATGAAACCATTGCGTAAAATCGCCAAAAACGCGGAGAACGCGCTGATATCTTGCTGATGTACGCTGCCACTGAGTTCCACGCGGGTGGCAAACTGGTTTTTGTTCTGGTTCTTCAGCACGGTTTCGCTGGCACCGACTACGACTTCCCAGATCGAGCGGAAGATATTTTTATCTTTGTTTTCAACATCCTGCTTCCAGTCAAAGACCTCTACATCACGCAGCAGTGGCTTGATGTAGCCGCTCAACCGGCCTTTATCGGCCTGGGCCTCAATCACCACGTCACCGGTGCCGGCCTTGAAGTCGAACTTGCCATAGGCCGAGGCGAAGTCGTTCAGGCGCTTGAGCTGGATGTCCTTGGCGCGAAAGCGGAATTCGAAATCTTCAAAGTTGCTCAGCGGGTCAAACGCTGCGGTGGCTTCCAATGGCGCCTGGCCCAGCAACTGCGCCTTGCCTTCGAAGGTGGCGTCACGCTTGCCTTTGACGTCGACCACGTTGGTAAGGTTGTAGAAGCTGGCGTTGACCCCGGTGGCGTACATGTTTACCGCCGGCTTGGAGTTGAAGTTGTGGAAAGCAATCTTGCCGTCCTGGATGCGCACTTCGTTGAGGGTGATCGGCAACAGCTTGCCCAACTGCTCGCGCCAGTCGGTGCCTTTACCGGTCTGGGACGCCTGCTGGTTGCCGCCATCGACGAAGTTCAGCTCCGGCTGGAAGAACTGCACCTCGGCCACCACGGCGTGGTCGTACCACAGCGAATGCCAGCTCACCGACAGGTCGATCAACGGCGCCTTGACGAACGGCACGGGCACCTTGCCGTCGACCTTGACGATCTGCAGGCCGTTGATCTTGTACGCGCCACGCCACAGCGCCACGTCCACGTCGGTCACCTGGCCACGGTAGTCGCCCATGTCGGCCAGCTTGTCGTTCAGGTAATTACGCACCAGATAGGGCAGGGCCAGGTCCAGGGCGATCAGCACTACCACCAGTACGGCGACGATCCATAGCAGCCCACTGTAGCGACGTTTCATGTCAATACTCTCCAACGGTATAGGCGATGGACCGCACGCGCGGGCGCAACGTTCCTCTGACTGGACGCCTAATGGCCTGAGGCATACCCTTGGGGCCTTCTTGAAATTGCCTTAAGGACCCGTCATGAGCCGTATCTTTGCAGACAACGCGCACTCCATCGGTAACACGCCCCTGGTGCAGATCAACCGCATTGCGCCGCGTGGCGTGACCATCCTGGCCAAGATCGAAGGGCGTAACCCAGGTTACTCGGTGAAGTGTCGCATTGGCGCCAATATGATCTGGGACGCCGAAAGCACTGGCAAACTCAAGCCGGGCATGACCATCGTCGAACCGACCTCCGGCAACACCGGCATCGGGCTGGCGTTTGTCGCCGCCGCGCGTGGTTACAAACTGCTGCTGACCATGCCGGCGTCCATGAGCATCGAGCGGCGCAAAGTGCTCAAGGCGCTGGGTGCCGAATTGGTGCTGACCGAGCCGGCCAAGGGCATGAAGGGCGCCATCGACAAAGCCGGTGAAATCGTCGCCAGCGACCCGGCCACCCACTTTATGCCGGCCCAGTTCGAAAACCCGGCTAACCCGGCGATCCACGAGAAAACCACCGGCCCGGAAATCTGGAACGACACTGATGGCGCCGTGGACGTGCTGGTGGCGGGCGTGGGCACTGGCGGCACCATTACCGGGGTTTCGCGCTATATCAAGAACATTGCGGGCAAGCCGATTCTGTCGGTGGCGGTTGAGCCGATGGTATCGCCGGTGATCACCCAGGCGCTGGCCGGTGAGGAGATCAAGCCGAGCCCCCATAAAATCCAGGGCATCGGCGCCGGGTTTGTGCCGAAGAACCTCGACCTGTCGATGGTTGACCGCGTGGAGCTGGTGACCGACGACGAATCCAAGGCCATGGCCCTGCGCCTGATGCAGGAAGAGGGGATTTTGTGCGGTATCTCCTGCGGCGCCGCCATGGCTGTGGCCGTGCGTCTGGCCGAGAAGCCGGAAATGCAGGGCAAGACTATCGTGGTGATCCTGCCGGACTCCGGCGAGCGTTACCTGTCGAGCATGCTGTTCAGCGATCTGTTTACCGAACAAGAAACCCAGGCGTGATGATCTCCTGTGGCGAGGGAGCTTGCTCCCGCTGGGCTGCGCAGCAGCCCTAAAAAACGGGAGCGCTACGCACTCCAGCGGGAGCAAGCTCCCTCGCCACAGGTTTGATGTATATCAGCCGGTCGGCCGGGGCCTTCTGCATAATGGCCCAAGTGTTTATCATGGCCGGCTGCTACGTCTGGTTTCCCGTTGACGGGAGGTTGCTGGCCAGGCGCTTATTTTCAGGAGTTGCTGCATGACCTTTTCTTTGGCCGCCAAACTGTCGGTGCTGGCGTTGTTTATCGGCAGCATTCTGTATGTGCACTTGCGCGGCAAGGCGCGTTTGCCGGTGTTGCGCCAGTTCGTCAACCATTCGGCGCTGTTCGCCCCCTATAACGCCTTGATGTACCTGTTCTCGGCCGTGCCGTCCAAGCCGTACCTGGACCGTAGCAAGTTCCCGGAACTGGATGTGCTCAAGGACAACTGGGAGGTGATCCGCGAAGAGGCCATGCACCTGTTCGACGAGGGCTATATCCGCGCCGCCGAAAAGAACAACGACGCCGGTTTCGGCTCGTTCTTCAAGAAGGGCTGGAAGCGTTTCTACCTCAAGTGGTATGACAAACCGCTGCCATCGGCCGAGGCGCTGTGCCCGAAAACCGTGGCCTTGGTGAGCAGTATCCCGAACGTAAGGGGCGCGATGTTCGCGCTGTTGCCGGGTGGTAGCCACCTCAACCCGCACCGCGATCCGTTTGCAGGCTCGCTGCGTTATCACTTGGGCTTGTCCACGCCAAACTCCGACGACTGCCGCATCTTCGTCGACGGCCAGGTCTACGCGTGGCGCGACGGTGAAGACGTGATGTTCGATGAAACCTACGTGCATTGGGTGAAGAACGAAACCGAGCACACCCGTGTGATTCTGTTCTGCGATATCGAACGCCCGCTGAGCAACCGCCTCATGACCGGCATCAACCGCTGGGTCAGCAAGCAGCTGGGTCGCGCGACTGCGCCGCAGAACCTGGATGACGAGCGTGTGGGCGGGATCAACCAGGCGTATGCCTGGAGCAAGACCTTCAGCGACAAGTTCAGTGGTGTGGTCAAGCAGTGGAAGCGCAAGCATCCCAAGGCCTACCGCATTGCGCGGCCGGTGCTGGCGGTGGTTGTGCTGGTGCTGCTGTGGAAGTGGCTGTTCGGCTAATCTGAAACACGCTCAAAACTGTGGGAGCGGGCTTGCTCGCGAATGCGCAGTGTCAGTCGATACTTTAATTGACTGACCCACCGCATTCGCGAGCAAGCCCGCTCCCACATTTGGTTTTGCAGTGTTGCTTACGACGCGATCAACTGGCGCAGCACGTAGTGCAAGATGCCGCCGGCCTTGAAGTACTCCACCTCATTAAGCGTATCAATCCGGCACAGCACCTCAACCTTCTCGGTGCTGCCGTCTTCGCGGGTAATCACCAGCGTCAGGTTCATCCGTGGTTCGATCTCGGCATCGGTCAGCCCCAGGATGTCGATCTTCTCCTTGCCGGTCAGCTTGAGCGCCTTGCGGTTCTGATCCAGCTTGAACTGCAACGGCAACACGCCCATGCCCACCAGGTTGGAACGGTGAATCCGCTCGAAACTCTCGGCGATCACCGCCTTGACCCCCAGCAGGTTAGTACCTTTGGCCGCCCAGTCGCGGCTTGAACCGGTGCCGTATTCCTGCCCTGCGATCACCACCAGTGGCGTGCCCGAGGCCTGGTACTTCATGGCCGCGTCATAGATCGGCATTTTCTCGCCGGTGGGGATGTACAGCGTGTTGCCGCCTTCTTCGTCGCCGAGCATTTCGTTGCGGATACGGATGTTGGCAAAGGTGCCGCGCATCATCACTTCATGGTTGCCACGGCGTGAGCCGTAGGAGTTGAAGTCACGTGGCTCCACGCCTTGTTCGCGCAGGTATTGGCCAGCGGGGCTGTCGGTCTTGATGTTGCCGGCGGGGGAGATGTGGTCGGTGGTCACCGAATCGCCGAGCAGGGCCAGTACATTGGCGCCTTTGACGTCTTTGATTACCGGCAATGGCCCGGAAATATCGTCGAAGAAAGGTGGATGCTGGATGTAGGTGGAGTCCTTCTGCCACACATAGGTCGCGGCCTGTGGCACTTCAATTGCCTGCCATTGCTCGTCACCGGCAAACACTTCGGCGTATTCCTTGTGGAACATGCCGGTGCTGACCTGGGCCACGGCGTCGGCAATCTCTTTGCTGCTCGGCCAGATGTCTTTCAAGTACACCGGTTTGCCGTCTTTGCCTTCGCCCAGCGGCTCGCTGCTGATGTCGATGCGCACGGTGCCGGCCAAGGCATAGGCGACCACCAGCGGCGGCGAGGCCAGCCAGTTGGTTTTCACCAGTGGGTGTACGCGGCCTTCGAAGTTGCGGTTGCCCGACAGCACCGAGGCCACCGCCAGATCGGCCTTCTGGATGGCTTTTTCGATCGGCTCAGGCAACGGACCGGAGTTGCCGATGCAGGTGGTACAGCCGTAGCCGACCAGATCAAAGCCGAGCTTGTCGAGGTATTGCGTCAGGCCCGCCGCCTTGTAGTAGTCGGTCACCACTTTGGAGCCGGGCGCCAGCGAGGTTTTCACCCAAGGCTTGCTGGTCAGGCCTTTTTCCACGGCTTTTTTCGCCACCAGGCCGGCAGCCATCATCACGCTGGGGTTGGAGGTGTTGGTACAGGAGGTGATCGCGGCGATCACCACCGCGCCGTTTTTTAGGCGATAGGTCTGCCCGTCATATTCATAGTCGGTTTCGCCCACCAGATCGGCATTGCCCACGGCAACCCCGCCGCCGCCTTCGCTTTCCAGGCGGCCTTCTTCTTTGTTGGTCGGTTTGAATTGCAGGTCGAGGAAGTCGCTGAACGCCTGGCCGACATTGGGCAACGACACACGGTCCTGCGGGCGTTTCGGCCCGGCAAGGCTGGCTTCGACGCTGCCCATGTCCAGCGCCAGGGTGTCGGTGAATACCGGCTCTTGGCCTGCGTTACGCCACAGGCCCTGGGCCTTGGTGTAGGCCTCCACCAGTTTGACGGTTTCGGCCGGGCGGCCCGACAGACGCAGATAGTCCAGTGTCACGTCGTCCACCGGGAAAAAACCGCAGGTCGCACCGTATTCCGGGGCCATGTTGGCGATGGTAGCGCGGTCGGCCAGGGGCAGGTCGGCCAAGCCGTCGCCATAGAATTCGACGAATTTGCCGACCACGCCTTTCTTACGCAGCATCTGGGTGACGGTCAGCACCAGGTCGGTCGCAGTAATACCTTCTTTCAATTTACCGGTCAGTTTGAAGCCGATCACTTCCGGAATCAGCATCGACACCGGCTGGCCGAGCATCGCCGCTTCCGCTTCGATACCGCCCACGCCCCAGCCCAGTACGCCGAGGCCGTTGATCATGGTGGTGTGGGAGTCGGTGCCCACCAACGTGTCGGGGAAGGCGTAAGTGCGGCCGTCTTCGTCCTTGGTCCACACCGTGCGCCCCAGGTACTCAAGGTTGACCTGGTGGCAGATGCCCGTGCCCGGCGGCACTACGCTGAAGTTGTCGAACGCACTTTGGCCCCAGCGCAGGAAGGCGTAGCGTTCGCCGTTGCGCTGCATCTCGATATCGACGTTTTGCTCGAATGCGTCGGCGTTGCCGAACTTGTCGACCATCACCGAGTGGTCAATCACCAGGTCCACGGGGGAGAGCGGGTTAATGCGCTGCGGGTCGCCACCGGCCTTGGCTACGGCGGCGCGCATGGCGGCAAGGTCGACCACGGCGGGCACGCCGGTAAAGTCTTGCATCAATACGCGGGCTGGGCGGTACTGGATCTCGCGGTCGGACTGGCGCTCTTTGAGCCAGGCGGCGATGGCCTTGAGGTCGGTGCCGGTGACGGTCTTGTTGTCTTCCCAGCGCAGCAGGTTTTCCAGCAGCACCTTGAGGGACATCGGCAGTTTGTCCAGGTCACCCAGGCTCTTGGCGGCTTCGGGCAGGCTGAAGTAGTGATAGGTTTTGGCGTCGATCTGCAGGGTTTTAAGGGTTCTCAGGCTATCTAGCGATGACATTACATGACTCCTTATGGTCCGCACGGCTACGGACCTGACGGGACGAACAGAGCTTTCAACTTAGCCCTGTTTTCATTAGCAGGCTAATAACTGGACTCTATCGTTAAGTCCAAGGTTCCGAACTCGGCTATCATGCGCGCGTTTTCATGACAGGTATTGCGATAGCGCAAGGCCGGTTGAGTCACCAGGAGAGTTGATGAACACCCTTTTTATGCACTGCCGCCCGGGTTTTGAAGGCGAAGTCTGTTCCGAGATCGCGGAACACGCCGCGCGCCTGAACGTTTCCGGCTACGCCAAGGCCAAGACCGGCAGCGCCTGCGCCGAATTTGTCTGCACCGAAGAAAACGGCGCCCAGCGCCTCATGCACGGCCAGCGGTTTGCCGAGCTGATCTTCCCGAGGCAGTGGGCGCGCGGGGTATTTATCGACCTGCCGGAAACCGACCGCATCAGCGTGATCCTCGCCCACCTGCGCGAGTTCCCGGTGTGCGGCAGCCTGTGGCTGGAGATGGTCGACACCAACGACGGCAAAGAGCTGTCGAACTTCTGCAAGAAATTCGAAGTGCACCTGCGCAAAGCCCTGCTCAACGCCGGCAAGCTGGTGGACGACCCGAGCAAGCCGCGCTTGCTGCTGACCTTCAAAAGCGGCCGCGAAGTGTTCATGGGCCTGGCCGAGTCGAACAACTCAGCGATGTGGCCCATGGGTATCCCACGCCTCAAGTTCCCGCGGGACGCGCCAAGCCGTTCGACCCTGAAGCTTGAAGAGGCCTGGCACCACTTCATCCCCCGCGACCAGTGGGACGAACGCTTGCACGGCGACATGACCGGCGTCGACCTCGGCGCAGCACCCGGCGGCTGGACCTGGCAACTGGTCAACCGTGGCATGCTGGTGACCGCCATCGACAACGGCCCCATGGCCGAAAGCCTGATGGACACCGGCCTGGTGCAGCACTTGATGGCCGACGGCTTTACCTTCGTGCCTAAGCAGCCGGTGGACTGGATGGTGTGCGATATCGTCGAGAAACCGGCGCGTAATGCCGCGCTGCTGGAAACCTGGATTGGCGAAGGGCATTGCCGCGAGGCGGTGGTGAACCTCAAACTGCCGATGAAGCAGCGTTATGCTGAGGTAAAGCGTTTGCTGGAGCGCATCGAAGATGGCTTCAAGGCCCGTGGCATTCGGGTGGAAATCGGCTGCAAACAGCTGTATCACGACCGTGAGGAAGTGACCTGCCACCTGCGTCGGCTGGTTGATGCAAAGAAACCTAAATCCCGCTGATTGTGCGTCTTGCTCAGTTTAAATGTGGGAGCGGGCTTGCTCGCGAAAGCGGTATAACAGTCGAAATTTATGTTGAATGTGCCCGCGTCTTCGCGAGCAAGCCCGCTCCCACATTGTTGAGCGGCGCCCGTTTCAGGAGTGATGTATGAATCAAACCCTCGACCTGCCTGTAGACGCTGTGCTCGACGCCACCGGCCTCAATTGCCCGGAGCCGGTGATGATGTTGCACCAGCACATCCGCGACCTGCCGCCGGGCGGCTTGCTCAAGGTGATCGCCACCGACCCCTCGACCCGTCGCGATATTCCCAAGTTCTGCGTGTTCCTCGACCACAAGTTGGTGGATCAGCAGGAAGAGGCCGGCACTTACCTGTACTGGATTCGCAAGAAGTCCGCTTAAACCAGGCGAATCCGCCGGCGCGCGCTGCGTGCCAGGCGGATCACCAGCATCGCCGCTGCGCAGCTCAAGCCCACGATCAGCCCTTGCCATAGCCCACTCGGCCCACTCGCTGCGCCCAGCCAATCGGTCAGCCCCAGGGCATAACCCACCGGCAACCCTACGCCCCAGTAAGCAAACAAGGTCAGCACCATGGTCACCCGTGTGTCCTGGTAGCCACGCAGCGCGCCGGCAGCAGTGACCTGGATCGCGTCGGAGAACTGGAACAGCGCCGCAAACACGATCAGCATCGATGCCACGTGGATCACCAACGGGTCAGGCGTGTAAATCGTGGCAATCTGTTCGCGAAACAGCAGCATCAGGCTGCAGGACAGGCACGCGTAGGTCAGTGCCGTGCCCATGCCGACCCCGGCGGCAAAGCGTGCTTCACGCGGCTCGCCACGGCCCAATGCCTGGCCGACCCGCACCGTGACCGCCATGCTCAGCGAATAGGGGATCATAAACACCAGCGAGCTGAAGTTCAGCGCGATCTGATGCCCGGCCACCACGTTGGCGCCCAGGCTGCCGATCAGCAGGGCGATCACTGCAAAGATGCTCGATTCGGCAAACACCGCGATCCCGATCGGCAGGCCGATGCCCAGCACGCGCTTGATCACGGCCCATTGCGGCCAGTCGAAACGCTTGAACAACTCGCTGCTCTGGTACGCCGGTGCCCAGCGGGTCCAGGCGGCGAGGCCGAGCATCATCACCCACATCACAATGGCTGTAGCCCAGCCACAGCCCACGCCGCCCATGGCCGGCACACCGAAGTGGCCATAAATGAACACGTAGTTCAGTGGAATGTTCAACGCCAGCCCGCACAGGCCCATGACCATACTGGGGCGCGTACGGCCCAGGCCATCACTAAAGCAACGCAACACGTAATACAGGGCGATGGCGGGCATGCCGGACGCGATGCCGTGCAGGTAGGCCATGCAGGGCTTGATCAGCTCGGGGTCGACATTCATCGCGTGCAGGATCGGCTCGGCGCTGATCAGCATCAGCAGCGCAGTGATGCCCACCACCACTGCCAGCCACAGGGATTGGCGCACCAGCGGGCCAATCTCGGTGTGGTGACCGGCGCCGAAGCGCTGAGCGACTTTGGGCGTGGTGGCCAGCAGCGTGCCGGTCATCAGCAGGTACACCGGAATCCAGATCGAGTTGCCCAAGGCCACCGCCGCCAGGTCTCGCGGGCTCACGCGCCCGGCCATCACCGCATCGACAAAGCCCATGGCTGTGGTGGCGAGTTGGCCGATCATGATCGGCAGGGCCAGGGTCAGCAGGCTGCGCACCTCGCGACTGACGCGGGCGGGGCGGGAGAGGGTGGCGGCGGCAGCAGTGTTCACGTGCGGGTGTCCAATCAAAAGAGAAGCCTTTAGGACCGCGAAGTCTACGCGCTGACGTTATGGTCAGGAAAAATCCTGTGTTGCAGATTTGTAATGCGACCTGATGGGCACTTCATAACCCCCGTGGGAGCGGGCTTGTGTGGGAGCTGGCTTGCCTGCGATGGCGGCTTGTTGGTGGTGTACATATCCGTTGTTTTTGTGATGGCTACTTAGGGTTCCGCCCTGACGGCGGGTCACTTTTGTAAAGACCGGAATGCCGGCCCAGACAAAAGTAACCAAAAGGTCTTCGCCCCAACACTCGGTGCCTCGCTATGGCTCGGCATGCCCGCAATCCGACAGTGATTTGGGGGGCCGCCGCCACGCGCCATCCATGGCGCGGGGCGGCTAAACCGGCATCCCTGCCGGTTTACCCCCCAAATCACTGTCGAATTGCGGCCATCGTGTTTGACGGGGCGCTCTCAGATCAAGATCACGATCACAAGCGCAGATCAAAAGACCGCTGACTTCGCCAGCGAAAAGGATGTAAGGGCCGGAGCAACAGCAACAGCAGAGCCATACTCGGTCAAAGGTGGGAGCTGGCTTGCCTGCGATAGCATCAACTCGGTGTGCCTGATGTACCGAGGTGTCTGCATCGCAGGCAAGCCAGCTCCCACAGAAAGGCAGATCCCACAGAAAAGCACATGTTCAGTGCATGCAAATCCGCAGCCGACCTCATATTCAAAACCGCATGCGGTCAACTGTGGGAGCGGGCTTGCTCGCGAATGCGGTGGGTCAGTGACAGATGAATTGACTGACCCACCGC
>NZ_CBFHAZ010000075.1:0-29912 GCF_965653655.1 Pseudomonas onubensis
GGCTGTTGTGGCGAGCAGGCTTGTCCTGCGTTGGGCTGCGAAGCGGCCCCAGTAAAGGGACTGCAATTTTCCTGAAAGAACTCAGCGTCTGGGTTTGGGGCTGCTTCGCAGCCCAACGCAGGACAAGCCTGCTCGCCACAGGAGAAATTGGCTGCCTTCAAAAGTTGTGTAGATACCCATGCTGCGATGGCACCAACTCGGTTTACCTGATACACCGATGTGTCTGCATCGCAGCGGTGCGACGATTCGACAAGCCAGCTCCCACTAAGGCAGCGTTCACTCAACGCACCGGCGGTGCGTACTGGATGCCGCCATTGCTCCACAACGCATTGAGCCCGCGCTTGATCTTCAGCACGCTGCCTTGCCCGATATTGCGTTCGAACACTTCGTCGTAATTGCCCACTTGCTTGACGATCTGCACCACCCAATCCTTGCGCAACTTCAGGTCTTTGCCGTAATCGCCGTCTGCACCGAGCAAACGTGCAACGTCGGGATTCTGGGTGGCCTTGGCCTGTTCTTCGACGTTCTGCGAGGTGATGCCCATTTCTTCAGCATTGAGCATGGCAAACAGGGTCCACTTGACGATGCTGAACCACTCATCGTCGCCCTTGCGCACCAGCGGCCCCAACGGCTCTTTGGAGATCACCTCCGGCAGCACCACGAACTCGTCCGGGTGGGCCATCTTGATGCGCTGGGCATACAGGCCTGATTGGTCGGTGGTGAGTACGTCGCAACGCCCGGCTTCCAGGCCCTTGGCGCTCTCATCGGCGGTGTCGAAGGTGATCGGCGTGTACTTCAGGCCGTGGGTGCGAAAATAATCGGAAACGTTGAGTTCGGTGGTGGTGCCGGCCTGGATGCAGACGGTCGCGCCATCGAGTTGCTTGGCCGCGGTCACACCCAGCTTGTTGTTGACCAGAAAGCCGATGCCGTCGTAATAGGTCACGCCGGTAAACACCAGGCCCATGCCGGAATCGCGGGAGCTGGTCCAGGTGGTGTTGCGCGAAATCAGATCGATTTCGCCCGATTGCAGCGCGGTGAATCGCTCCTTGGCGGTCAACTGGGTGAACTTCACTTTTGACGCATCACCGAACACGGCGGCGGCGACGGCGTGACACACGTCTACATCGAGGCCAGTCATCTTGCCCTGGCTGTCGGGCACGCCGAAGCCCGGCAGGCCGTCACTGACGCCGCACTGGATAAAGCCTTTTTTCTGGATCGCGTCCAGGGTCACACCCGCGTGGGCGCTGCCGGCCACGGCCAAGGCGGTAGCGGCGAGGATAGTTTTAAGGTGGTTCATGCGAGGCACTCCCTGTGTATCTTTTATTATTCGACGCCGCACTGCCCGCGCCGGTTTCTGAGGTTGCCCGGCAGTATTGTCAGGTTTGCGGCGTGGCCACAAACGACCTTTAGGCAACAGCTCCTTCCGATTTGGAATGACCCGGCGACTTTATTTCGTTTGCGGCAAGCCTGTGCGCACGGCTTAGATAAATACACGCCCGCCATTGCCGAGTCCCCGATTCATGAGCCGCGAAAGCATCAGCCAGTCGATTTCCGTCGTTCACCCCATCAGCCTCAGCCACGGTAAAAATGCCGAAGTGTGGGACACCACGGGCAAGCGCTATATCGATTTTGTCGGTGGCATTGGCGTGCTTAACCTCGGGCACTGTCACCCAGGTGTGGTGGAGGCGATTCGCGAACAAGCCACGCGGCTTACCCACTATGCGTTCAACGCCGCGCCGCACGCGCCCTACATCGAGCTGATGGATCGCCTTTGTGCGTTTATCCCGGTGGATTACGCGGTGAGCGGCATGCTCACCAACAGCGGCGCGGAAGCGGCGGAAAACGCCTTGAAAATCGTGCGCGGCGCCACCGGCCGCACGGCGGTGATCGCCTTTGATGGCGCCTTCCACGGCCGCACCCTGGCCACGCTTAACCTCAATGGCAAGGTAGCGCCGTACAAGCAAAAAGTCGGTGTGCTGCCCGGCCCGGTGTACCACCTGCCCTACCCCAGCGCCGATAACGACGTGACCTGCGCCGACGCCCTGAAGGCCATAGACCGTCTGTTCAGTGTGGAGATCGACGTCAACGATGTGGCCTGTTTCATCATCGAGCCGGTGCAGGGCGAAGGCGGCTTTTTGGCCCTGGACATCGAGTTTGCCCAGGCTCTGCGCCGCTTTTGTGATGAGAAAAACATCCTGCTGATTGCCGACGAAATCCAGTCCGGCTTCGGGCGTACCGGCCAGCGTTTTGCCTTCTCGCGCCTGGGCATCGAACCGGATCTGATCCTGCTCGGCAAAAGCATCGCCGGTGGCGTGCCATTGGGCGCGGTGGTCGGGCGCAAGACGCTGCTCGACAACTTGCCCAAAGGCGGCCTGGGTGGCACCTATTCCGGCAACCCGATTGCGTGCGCGGCGGCCTTGGCAACATTAGACGCGATGACTGATGAACACCTGCAAACCTGGGGTTCACAGCAAGAGGCCGCCATCGTCAGCCGTTATGCCGCCTGGCGCGAACAACAGCTGTCGCCCTACCTGGGTCGCCTGACCGGCGTGGGTGCCATGCGCGGTATCGAGCTGGCCCATGCCGACGGCACGCCCGCGCCCCAGCAACTGACCCAACTGCTCAGCCTGGCGCGCGATGCCGGCTTGCTGCTGATGCCCAGCGGCAAATCGCGGCATATCATCCGCCTGCTGGCACCGTTGACCACTGAGCCTGCGGTGCTGGAGCAAGGCCTGGATATTCTTGAGGCCTGCCTTAAGCAGCTGGCTTAATAGCGCGCATCCACGGGTTTGCCGCCGTTGGGCCAGTCTTTGACCTTGTCCGGGAAATCCGGGCGCGGTTGGCCAGAAAAATACGCCGCCACGTCCACCGCGTCCTGGTCCGACAGACCGCCCTGCCCCAGCGGGAATTTCTCGTGGAAGCCGATAGGCATGTTGCGCTTCACAAACGCCGCCGCGGTGTAAGGCCGCGCCATACCGGCGCCGATATTGAATGACTGCTCGCCCCACAGTGGCGGGTACACCAGCTCGCCATCCGCACGCGTCAGGCCCTGGCCATTTGCGCCATGGCACACCGCACATTGCTTGGCATACACCTGCTTGCCGTTGTCCAGGTCCGGCTTGATCGCCGGATCGATCTTGCCCACGCCACGCCCGGCGACTTTATCTTCAGGGCGGGTGTTGTTTTTCATCCAGTCAAAATACGCGACCATCGCCTGCATATCCGCCGACTGCGGCGCCAGTGGCTTGCCGTTCATGGAACGGCGGAAACAGCCATTGATGCGCTCCTCCAACGTGACCACCTTGCCTGCACGCGGCGCGTAGCTGGGGAAGAACGCCGACACGCCCACAAAGGGCGAACCGTCCGCCACGGTGCCGGCGTTAAGATGGCAACTGGTGCAGTTGAGCGAATTGCCGACGTTATCCGGCAGCAGCGCCTTGGTTTGCAGGTGCAGGCGCATGCCGCGAACAACCTGGTCGGCGTTCGGTGCGGCGAGCAAATCCGCCAGCCTTGGGGTTTCGAAGGCCGACGAATCAGTGGTGGCAGGGTTGAGCTGGTCGCGCAGTGTCTTCACCTGCGCGGCGCTGATGGGCGTGCCTGCGTTACCCCAACGGGTACGTACAAAGGTCAGGATCTCGGCGATTTCCTGATCGGCCAGCCGGCTGAAACCGGGCATGGTGTAGACCCGTGGGTGGGCGGCGGTTTGCGCGGTTTCCCAGCCGGTCAGGGTGATATGCAACAGCGAAGTCGGGTTGTTCGAGGCAATGCTCGGGTTACCGGCCAACGGAGGAAACAGGCCTTTTACGCCGGCGCCGTCACTGCGGTGGCAGTCGCTGCAAAACTGCATGTAACCCAGGCCGCCACGGCTGGTGAACAGGTCGGCTGGCGGTGCGGCAGGTGCTTGGGCGACCGAGGGCATTGACAGGTCATCTTTGCCTGGCGGCAGGGACTTGAGGTAACTGGCGATGGCCGTGAGGTCGTCATCGCTGAAATGCTGGGTGCTGTGGTGGATCACATCGGCCATGTTGCCGGCGACCGTGGCAAAGCGGTTCTGCCCGGTCTTGAGCAGTTGCACGGTGTCTGGCACCGTCCACAGGTTGCGCAGGCTCAGGGCGCGCCAGTGCTCGACGGTTTCACCGGCCAGGTAATGCCGGCCACCGCGGCCCGCATCGCTCATGGCTTTTTCCTGGAAGGCGATGCCCCGTGGCGTGTGGCACGAGCCGCAGTGCCCCAGGCCCTGGACCAGGTAGGCGCCACGATTGAGCACCGCGCTACGTTGCGGGTCAGGTTGGAACGGCTGCTTGTCGAGAAAGGCAAAATTCCACAGCGCCAGGCCCCAGCGCTGATTGAACGGGAAGCCCATGTCCGCCTCAAGGTTGGCCTGTTGAACCGGCTCCACGCCTTGCATCAGGTAGGCGTACAGGGCGCGCATGTCCTCTGCGCTCATCTTCGCGTAGGACGGATACGGCATGGCCGGGTAAAGGTTCATGCCCGCGGGCGTCACGCCTTCACGCATCACCTTGTCGAACTGCTCGAAGCTGTAGTTGCCGATACCGGTGTCGCGGTCCGGCGTGATGTTGCTCGAATAAATCGTGCCCATTGGCGTGCTCAGCTCCAGCCCGCCGACCATCACCTGGCCTTGCTTGGCGGTATGGCAGGCGATGCAGTCGCCCAGTTGGGCCACATATTTACCCTGTTCAATTTGGGTTGGGGCGGCGTGCAGAGGTAGCGCAAGACACAGCGTCGCCCCCAGCAAGGCCAGGCGGGACAATGAAAAGGCCATCGCATTAATCCTTTAATAACCTGGCGTGGAGTAGTCCCCTCGGCGCAGGCCAGCGGTTGTTTTTATGGGTTCATCAGGCCTTTGTGTTGTAAAGGTTTTTGCGCTGGAGGGTGTTGATGTGGGTCAGCGCTGAAATGATGACGTCACCACGCACGTGACCGTTGATAAGATGCCCCTTGTAGATATGTACGTATTTCTGTACGTTCCAGCCTTCACTGAGGAGATCAGCCATGGAAACTATCAACTACACCAACGCCCGCGCTCATTTGTCCGAAACGATGGACCGAGTTAACGAAGATCACATCCCGCTGCTGCTGACACGACAAAAAGGCGAGCCGGTGGTGATGATCTCGCTGTCAGAATTCAATGCTCTTGAAGAGACAGCCTATCTGCTGCGTTCGCCAAAAAATGCTGAACGTCTCATCAACTCAGTCAACAGCTTGCGAGCAGGTAAAGCCAAGCCAAGGCGGTTGATTGAAGAATGAAAATACTTTTTACCCCTGAAGGCTGGGACGACTACCTCTGGTTTCAACAAAACGACAAGGCAGGCCTCAAGCGTATAAACCTGCTGATCAAAGCGATCCAAAGAGACCCCTTTGATGGGGTCGGCAAACCTGAACCTCTCAAACACAACCTGAGTGGCTTCTGGTCCCGCAGAATCACTGCCGAGCATCGACTTGTTTATGGTATTGAGGAGGATGAAGTACAAATTTTGATGTGCCGCTATCATTACTGACCGAGCTCACATCGCCTGATCTGCCCCTCTCCTGAAAGTACCCGACGCATTACTGCAAGGAAGCACCCATGCTCGATATCCTCCAAGGCACGCCCCTGTGGGTGTACGCCATCTACCTGTGGATTTGTTATTACGGCATCAAGGCCTGCCTGGGCGGGCGTGAGAATCGCCGCTCATTGATGATTCTGCCGGTGGTGCTGGTGGTGTGGTCGCTGATGTCGCTGGCGCCTTCGATCCTGTCGAGCGGCGCCTGGGTTGCGGGTGCGCTGGCCGGCAGCTTGCTGGGGATGTTGCTGTTCAACGCCGATGGCGCCCGGCTCGATGCCAATGGCGAAACGCTGGTGTTGGCAGGCACCTGGAAAACCCTGCTGATCTCCCAGCTGTTCTTTGCGGTGAAGTACTACTTCGGCTATCAGCAGGCCGTACATCCGTTGCTGTTGAGCACGCCTGAGATGTTGCTGGCGGTGGGCGGTGTGTCAGGGTTTACCGTTGGTCTGTTCTGCGGGCGGGCCGTGCGCTTGCAGCGGGCGCTGAGCGCATTACGCCGCGATATGGGCAGTGTGCTGCCTTGACCTGACCTGCGTGGCCGCCGAAAATGCGCGACGTTTTTTTGTTCCCGTTTACTGAAGTAGTGAAATTTCAATGTCTGATTCTTACACCGAACACGCCGCCGAAGAATCCGTAGCCGCCCTGCAATCGAAGGCCGAGTACGAAAACGCCATCAATCTTTCACAGCATGTGCCTGCGGCCAAGATCATCAGCGAGATGGTGCTGGACGCGTTCCACACCTCCAAGGAAAGCGACCAGATCCGCGAACTGCGCGTGGCCATCCGCCAGGCCCATGACGCCTTCGACGACGACAAGGCCTATGACCTGATGGGCCAGCTCAAGCAACTCAAGGATGCCGAAGCGGCCGACAACATCGCCCTCGAAGACCTGAGCAGTAAATTCTCGATCAGCCGCATCCTCTCCAGTTTCAAAGACGACCCTGAGTTTCAGGAGCTGGTCTACGGCCTGGCCCTCAAGGTGTTGAACCAGTCTCACCAGGCCATCAGCAACCCGAGCGCCGGCAAGGGCAAGGCTGCACGGGCCAAGAAAGAAGCCGAAGTGTTTGTGATCAGCAAGGATGGCATCAGCGTCACCCTGCCGCTGCGCACCCCGCGCTCCAAGCTCAACGTTGACCGCGAGGCCTTCGAGTTTTTGGGCTTCAGCTTTGTGGGTGAAGGTGACGAGGCCGAGCTTGAAACCGAGAGCTTTGTGGATAACGCCGGCGCCGAGCAGCCGTTGAGCCGCAAGAGTGTGATTACTGCACTGCAGCAGCAGACGGCGTTTGATGGGTACAGCATCGCGCAGCAGTAACGCATTGCCTGCAACACAGCTGGACTAAAAATGTGGGAGCGGCGGTGCGACGATTCGACTTGCTCGCGAAGGCGGTGTATCAGTCAGAACATTTTTTACTGACACACCGCCTTCGCGAGCAAGCCCGCTCCCACATGGGTTTTGTGTTGTTTTAAAGACTCGCAAACACTTCTCGAAACCGCGCCATTTCCTGCTTGTTGCCCACTGTCACCCGCACCCACTGCGGCCAATCCTTCCACACCCGCCCAACCAATACGCCCTGTACCGCCAGCTTCTCGATGACCTGTTCTGCCGGTTGCTTCACGTTAATCATGAAGCAGTTGCTTTGCGAGGCTGTGCAGGTAAAACCACGCGCCTTGAGCCAAGCCATGGTTTCGTCACGCAGTTGGGCGTTGAGCGCCTTGCGTTGCGGCACTAGCTTGAGGTCTTCCAGGCTTGCCCGGGCACCGAGCAACGTGGACGCCGCCGGCACATTGTCGCCACCAAACACCGCCAGCCGCTCCAGCAACGCCGGGTGTCCGATCGCCAGGCCCAGGCGCGCGCCGGCCATGCCGTAGATCTTCGAGAAGGTGCGCAGCACCAGTAAGTCGTCGTGGTCTTTGACCCAACTCACGCAACTTTGTGCGTCGCAGAAGTCGATGTAGGCCTCGTCCACTACCAGCACGCAGCCTTTGGGTTTGTTCGCCAGCGCCTGGCGGATTGCTTCGGTGGGCGTCAGCGTGCCGGTCGGGTTGTTGGGGTTGCACAGGTACAGCATGCCCGCCTGCGGGTTGGCCGCGAGCATGGCCGGCACGTCATGGGCGTGCTCGGCATTAAGGCTCACTTCGAGTACTGGCGCCTGCCACGCTTCGGCGGCCTGGCGGGGTACTTCATAGGACGGCGTGGCCATCACCAGACCACGAGTCTGGCTGGTAAACGCCAACACGGCGTAGCGCAGGGCGGCCATGGAGCCGGCAAATACAGCGACCTGCTCTTCGGCAAGCCCCTGTGCTTTAGCGAACTGTTCGGCCAAGCCGTACATGTAGCCATAGGGATACAGCCCGGAAAGGGCGATGCCACGCTGCATCGCCTCGCGGGCGGAGGCGCAAGGGCCGTAGGGGCTTTCGTTGTAGTTGAGTCGCACCGTGTCAGCCGGGGCCGGTGGCGGGCTGGCGACCGCCCAGTCCAGGCGGCCCAGCACTGGCAAGGCCGCGCCAAAGGCGAGAAGAGACCGACGACTTACGCTGAACATGGAGCGACTCCTTGTAGACGGGTGATGGTTTCTCACGGTTCGTACAAAGAAGTATGACGAGAAGGCGCTCAGCTGATTTAGCCACCTGCGCGCTGATCAACCCTCCAGGTAGTCGGCAATCGGGTAATTCATGCACAAGGCTTCCACCGCGGTGCGCACCTGCTCGCGCACCTCAGGCGCAAGCCGAAAGTCCTGTTCGCCCAGCGGGGTGACATTTTCCAACACCCGACATATCAGCTCAATCACCTGCCGGCAGCCGTCGGTGTCGAATTCGCGTTGCGCCATTGAGCCGGTGCCGAGACACAAGCCGCTGGTGACCAACTTCGAGCGTGTCTCGCCCGGTACGCGATGCTTGCTCACCACAATGGCGCAAGACTCCAGGGCCGCCTCGGCGATGGCGCCAGTCATGGCGCCCTGCAACCGAATCAGCACCGTATGGTTCTCACTGCGCCCGCCCACCACGTCGTAACCCTGGGCCGCAAACGCGCTGGCCACCTCATCGGCAAGCTCACGGCCACGCCCCATACAGGCATCAAACGCTGCTGACTTCGCATACCCCAAGGCCGCCGCTTTTGCCGCGATCATATTCATCGCTGGCGCGCCTTGCATACGCGGGAACACGGCTTGATCCAGCACGCGGCTGAACGTTGATTTAAGGCCGGGCACCTTGGTCTCGGCGTCGCGGCCGCACAGGATCAACCCACCACGCGGGCCGCCCAATTGCTTGTGCGTGCAGGTGATGGTGACGTGTGCAGCATTGATCGGGCTCGGATGGCGCCCTGTCACCACCAACCCGGCGATAGCGGAAATATCCGCCAGCAGGATGGCGCCCGCCTCGTCGGCAATCGCGCGAAAGCGCTCAAAGTCCACCACCCTTGAGTACGCACCCGCACCACAAATAATGATGCGTGGGCGATGGGCCAGGGCCAGGCTGCGCACCTGCTCATAATCAATAAGGCCTTCGCCGGTGGTGCCGTAGCGGATAGCCTTGTAATAGGCCCCGGTGAACACCGCCGGGCTGCCAAGCGTGAGTTCACCACCATGGTCGTGGGCCATACCCAGTAGCGTATCGCCCGGCTCAAGCAGCGCCGAAAGCACTTGGGATATGGCGTTGGACGCCGAATGAGGCTGCACGCCGGCGTAATGCGCGTCGAACAATTCCCGCGCTCTGCGGATGGCCAGGGATTCAACCAAATCGACATTTTCGCAGCCGGTGCGATAGCGTTTGCCGGGCGTGCCTTCGGCGCTCACGTTGACCAGTGCAGAGGCGCAGGCGACCAAGGTGCGTGGCTTGACCGCGCAGGAAGAAGCCACCAGTGAGAGGGTGCGATGCTGGCGAGTGACTTCAGCATCCAGCAGGCTGGCGAGTTCGAAGTCTTCTGCGCGCAGATCCGCCAGGCCACGACGCAGCAGGTCGGCCTGGTCTTTGAGCGGTACGGTATTGAATGCCATCGGTGCGGTTCCCTTCCTGGGCGTTGCGTGCCGGTCCGTCCTGAACCGAGAGGGTTAATTAAACAGGAAATTAAACATTTTCCAAATCAAATGTTCATTTCTCCGGCACCAAGCCCATCAAAAGTACGCAAGCTGCGCATCCGGACTTTATTGTTAGGCCCAACGCATGCAACACTCCCGCCGCCACAAAACCAGAAGCGCCCCAGGAACGGGCGCTCTCCTGTTGTGGCTGCGCAAACAACGGACGTTAACGACTAAAAGGAAGTGGTGAGCACGTGATACACAGACGCGAAAAAACCGAGCACTTGAAGAGCAACATCAAGTACTTGATCAAAAGCCGCGGCGAGACGCAGCTATCGTTATCCAATGCTGCCGGCCTGACCAGGACCACCATCTACAACATCCTGGAAGGCAAGGTCGTCAACGTGCAGCAGTCCACTGTCCGCAAAATCTCGGACTTCTTTGGCGTCTCTTACGATGAAATCGAGACCCTCGATTTTGAAGCCAAGGAAATCATCGAGAGCAGTGTTTCCCCACAGGGCAACATGAACCCGGCCGCCGTGCCGGTGCTCAAGGAAAGCCTGGTTATCCAGAATCTGGACAAGCGCATTGGCGAGTTGGCCACGCTGTATCCGCTGACCTACTACTTCGGCTCTTCCTACAACCTGATCGGTGTGCGCCTGGAACGGGGCATTCCCGGCATCAACGAGCCGGGCGATTTGCTCATTGTGCAAAAAGGCGCGTCCACGCTGGGCAAAGAAAAACTGGTGTACGACCGGGCCACCCAAAAGATGTTTATCACCCTTGAAGCCTGCGCCACCTCACAGCGCCTGTGTGTAATCGGCGACATCATCGAGGAGCGCTTCAATGACAACGTATGAGGCGGGCATCGAAAACAGCACATACAAACTGCTGGGCTTTGAGAATGACAAGAGCCTGGCGGTGATCATGGTGATCGCCACCGGCAAGGTCATCAAGATGAAGCTGAGTGAAGTCATCAACAGCGAAATCATGGACAACCTCAATAAAATGGAAGTTAAGAACATGTACAAGAAGTTCTATTCACAGGGAGGGACGCTGACGGCCTACGATATCAACGACCGCAACGAAAACTCCTGGATGATCTACATCATCCTGAACCTGTTGCTGTTCACGTTTTATATCTTCACCAGTATTGCCGCGACCAAGCCTATTTACCTGGAGTCGATGGGCATCATCGTCACGCCGGGCACGTTTCTGTACCCACTTACGTTTTTGATCGTGGATCTGCTCAACGAGCAATTCGGCCTGCGGCTGGCCAGACGCGCCATTTTGTTTGCGTTTGCCAGTAACGCGATGATCATCATCCTGCTCTACGGCTCGACATTTCTGCCTGGGTTGCCGGGCTGGAAGCTCGATGGCCCTTACAACGACGTGATCATTCAGGTGTCCTCGGTATTGGTCGCGTCCTCGGTCTCGTTCCTGGTGTCGGAGAACATAAACTCCTACTTGCTGTGCAAGATCAAAGAACTGACCAACTCCAGATACCTGTACCTGCGGATTTTCCTCAGTACGTTTTTTGCGGTGATTATCGACAGCTTCCTGTTCTGCTTTATCGCGTTCTATGGCGCTATGCAGACCAGTGACATCTTGAGCATGATCTACGTGCAGATCGCGATCAAAGTCGGCTTTGCGTTCTTCAATATTCTGCCGGCCTATGGCGCGCGCGCGTTGTTCAAACGCTGGATTACCGGTAGCGCCGCCTGACCGTTAGCAGGTTGGTTAATGTGATCTGAATGTGGGAGCGGGCTTGCTCGCGAATGCGGTGGGTCAGTCAATTTATCTGCAACTGACATACCGCATTCGCGAGCAAGCCCGCTCCCACATTTTGGCCGAGTACCGCTTGCGGCCCTGATCCTAACTCAACTGCAACTTCTGCTTCAGGCTGCTCATCACACCCGCTTTATCCTGCAAATACTCATTCAAGCCCCGCGCCCGCAGGTTGCATGCATCGCAATTACCGCAGCCGGTGCCGATGATACCGTTGTAGCAGGTCAGGGTCTGGTGCTGAACCAGCTCCAGTTGGTTGTGGTAATCAGCCAGCGCCCAGGTCTCAGCCTTGTTCAGCCACATCAACGGCGTGTCCAGGCGCAGTTTGTAGTCCATGCCCAGTTGGAGCGCCGTGTTCAGCGCTTTGACAAAGTCATCGCGGCAATCGGGATAACCCGAGAAGTCGGTCTCGCACACACCGGTAATCACGCTTTCAGCTTTGACCTGATAGGCGTAGATCGCCGCCAGGGTCAGAAACAGAATATTGCGCCCCGGCACAAATGTGCTCGGCAGGCTTTCGCCCGAGCTGTTCACGGTCGGCACCGGGATGTTGTCGCGGGTCAGGCTGCTGATCGCCAGCTCATTGAGCAAAGACACATCCATCACCTTGTGAACGGTGGCGCCCAGCTGCTTGGCCAGCTTCTGCGCAACTTCAACTTCGGCCACATGGCGCTGGCCATAATCGAAGGTAATGCAGTGCACTTCGTCATACTGCCCCAGCGCCTGGATCAGGCAGGTGGTCGAGTCCTGCCCGCCACTGAATACCATCACGGCTTTTTTAGTCATCACGTTGCTTCCTGCATTTGTAGAATGTGGGAATAGTTTAAAGGCCACTCAATAAAAAGCCCCGCGCTTCTTGCGAAGGCGGGGCTTTTTGTTGCTCGATGACTCAGTGTGCGTAGGTCAGCAACAGCTCTTTCGGCACTTGGAAATCCAGGGACATCATCACGCTGAGCGCGGTGATGGTGAAGATCGAGAACACGAACAGCTTGCGCGCCCAGACGGTGTCATCCACCGCCTTGTAGCCGGTCCAGGCCATGTACAACCAGTACATGCCCATGGCGGCAGCAACAGCGAGGTAGCTCATGCCGGCGTAGCCACTGAAGGTCAGCATCAAGGTCGCCACGAGGAAGGCCAGGATGTAGAGCAGGATGTGTTTCTTGGCTACCTGAATGCCACGTTTAACCGGCAGCACCGGAATCGACGCAGCCAGGTAGTCATTGAAGCGGAAGATTGCGATGGCATAGGAGTGCGGCATCTGCCACAGGCTGAACATCACCAGCAGCACCAGCGCAGCCATGTCGAAGCTATTGGTCACAGCCACATAACCAATCACCGGCGGCATCGCCCCCGACAGACTGCCCACCAGCGTGCCGTGAACCGACTTGCGCTTGAGGTACAGGCTGTAAAGGCCGACGTAGATAACAAAACCGATCACGGCAAACAGTGCCGCCAACGGGTTGGCCACCTTGTACAACAGGGCCACACCGGCAACACCCAGGACGGTCGCGTAGATCAGTGCCAGTTTCAGGGAGATAAGGCCCTGCACCAGCACACGATTCTTGGTGCGTTCCATCTTCAAGTCGATGTCACGGTCGATGCAGTTGTTGAACACACAACCGGAAGCTACCACCAGGGACGTGCCGATCATCGCAGCCAGAAAAATGGCCAGATCGACATGCCCCTTGGAGGCCAGGAAGAAACCGCCTGCCACAGAAAGCACGTTACCGAAAATGATCCCCGGTTTGGTGATTTGGATAAAGTGCTTAAGCGACATCGGGTCTTACCTCACTTCGCCATCATGAACGTATGGATGCTGAACATGATCCATATCGACAGGCCAACCAGCAGCAGGATCACAAGACCTGCGAACACGAACGCAATCACGTTATCGCGCTGCTCTTTCGAGCGATCCAGGTGCAGGAAGTACACCAGGTGAACCAGAACCTGAATCACCGCGAACGCCAGGACGATCATCAAGGTGATCGACTTCGGCAAGGTTGGGTACATCACCAGGCCGAATGGGATCAGGGTCAGGATGACCGACAGGATGAAGCCGATAGCGTAAGACTTTACGCTGCCGTGGCTCGCATCATGGCTGTCATGGTCATGGGAGTGTGCATTAGCCATTACAGAGTCCCCATCAAGTAAACGACGGTGAATACGCAGATCCAGACCACGTCCAGGAAGTGCCAGAACAGGCTCAGGCAGCTCAGGCGAGTCTTGTTGGTGTTGGTCAGGCCGTGTTTATTGACCTGATACATCATCACCGCCATCCACAGCAGGCCGGCAGATACGTGCAGACCGTGGGTGCCTACCAGCGTGAAGAACGCGGACAGGAAGCCGGAACGGTGCGGGCCGTAGCCTTCGGAGATCAGCAGGTGGAACTCGTTGATCTCCATGCCGATGAAGCCCAGGCCGAACAGGAAGGTCAGTGCCAACCAGCTCAGTACGCCTTTCTTGCTGCCCTTGTAGAAGGCCAGCATGGCGAAGCCGTAGGTGATCGAACTGAACAACAGCAAGGCGGTTTCGCCGAGCACGTAAGGCAGTTCGAAGATGTCGTGGCCCGACGGGCCACCCGCTACGTTGTTTACCAGTACCGCGTACACCGCGAAGATCGACGCAAACAAGATGCAGTCGGTCATCAGGTAGAGCCAGAAACCGAATACGGTCATTGGCCCCGAGTCGTGGTGATGGTCATCGTGCCCATGGTCATCGACATGGGCGTGTCCAGCATTGGTCACTAAGTTCGACATGGTTTAAGCCTGTTCCAACGAGGTTTCTACACGGTTGGCCGGGATTTTCTTCTCGGCTACCAGGCGAGCGTGTTGCTCGGCTTCGATGCGTTCGATCGTCTCGACCGGCACCATGTAGCCTTGATCATCACGGGCAGCGTGAATGATGAAGTAACCGATGGTGCCTACCAGGCCCACGATTGCCAGCCACCAGATGTGCCAGATCATCGCGAAACCGAACACGGTCAACAGCGCGCCCATCACCACGCCAGTGGCGGTGTTGTTCGGCATGTGGATCGGCTCGTAGTGCTTAGGCTTCTGGTACGCAGTACCGTCTTCCTTGGCTTCGGTGAACGCGTCAATGGTGTTCGCAGTCGGGATCACAGCGAAGTTGTAGAACGGTGGTGGCGACGAAGTCGACCATTCCAGGGTGTGGCCATTCCATGGGTCACCGGAGTCACAGGCGTTCTGCTTGCGATCACGGATACTCACGTACAGCTGGATCAGCTGGCAGGCAATACCGGCAGCGATCATCAACGCACCGAACATGGCGACGTACAGGTACGGCACCCACTCAGGGTTGGTAGTGGCGTTCAGACGACGGGTCATGCCCATGAAGCCCAAAGCATAGAGCGGCATGAACGCGACGAAGAAGCCCGAGATCCAGAACCAGAATGCAGCCTTGCCCCAACCTTCGTGCAGCTTGAAGCCGAACGCTTTCGGGAAGTAGAAGCTGAAACCTGCGATGTAGCCGAATACAGCACCACCGATGATCACGTTGTGGAAGTGCGCGATCACGAACAGGCTGTTGTGCAGTACGAAGTCAGCACCCGGGATGGCCAGCAGTACGCCGGTCATGCCGCCGATGGCGAAGGTCACCATGAAGCCCAGGGTCCACAGAACCTGGCTGGTGATACGCAGACGGCCGTGGTAGATGGTGAATAGCCAGTTAAATAGCTTCACCCCCGTCGGGATAGAAATCAGCATCGTCGCCAGGCCGAAGAAGGCGTTGACGCTGGCCCCCGAGCCCATGGTGAAGAAGTGGTGCAGCCAAACCATGAAGCCCAGTACAGAGATCGCGCCCGATGCGTAAACCATCGAGTGGTGACCGAACAGGCGTTTGCCGGTAAAGGTTGAGATCACTTCAGAGAAGATACCGAACGCTGGCAGGATCAGGATGTACACCTCAGGGTGACCCCATGCCCAGAACAGGTTCACGTACATCATTGGATTGCCACCAAGTTCATTGGTGAAAATGTGGAAATCCAGGTAACGGTCAAGCGACAGCAACGCCATGGTAGCGGCCAGGATCGGGAACGAAGCCACGATCAGGACGTTGGCCCAGGTGCAGGTCCAGGTGAAGATCGGCATGTCCATCAGTTTCATGCCAGGGGCGCGCATTTTCAGGACGGTGGCCAGGAAGTTGACCCCCGTCAATGTCGTCCCGAGTCCTGATAACTGTAGCGCCCAGATGTAATAGTCCACACCCACGCCCGGACTGTACTGAATGCCCGACAATGGCGGATACGCAACCCAACCGGTCTTGGCGAATTCGCCGACGCCCAGGGACAGGTTGATCAGCACCACGCCGGAAACCAGCAGCCAGAAGCTCAGGGAGTTCAGGAACGGGTAGGCAACGTCACGCGCACCGATCTGCAGCGGCAAGGCAAGGTTCATCAAGCCGGTGAAGAATGGCATCGCCATGAAGATGATCATGATCACACCGTGAGCGGTGAAGATCTGGTCATAGTGTTCAGGCGGCAGGTAGCCAGGCGAACCCTCGGTGGCCATGGCCAACTGGGTACGCATCATGATGGCGTCGGCAAAACCACGCAGCAGCATGACCATGGCAACGATGACGTACATGACACCGATTTTCTTGTGGTCGACAGACGTCAGCCACTCGGTCCACAGGTAGGTCCACTTCTTGAAATACGTGATTGCAGCAAACAGTGCCAGACCACCCAGCGCGATCATGGCGATGGTCACCATTACGATCGGCTCGTGGAACGGGACCGCATCCCAACTTAATTTACCAAACATCGTTTACTCCTCTGCCCCAGCAGTTGAATGCGAGCCCGTGTCAGAACCTTCAACCACGGCCACTTCTTTCTTCTCGTGCTTGACCGGCTTGCCTGGCTTCATACCTTCGTACTTGTCGACGATTTTCTGAAACAGGTCCGGCTCAAACGCGGAGTACAGAGCGACTGGGTTGTTCTGGCTTGGTTTGGTCAGGGCGTCGTATTCAGCTTGATCAAGCTGTTTAGGTGCGGCCTTGACTGCGGCTACCCAGGCGTTGAAGTCTTCCTGGCTCGTCGAGATCGCTTTGAATTTCATGCCGGTGAAGCCAGCGCCGCTGTAGTTCGCGGAGATGCCTTCCATTTCAGCTTTCTCGTTGGCGATCAGGTGCAGGCGAGTCTGCATGCCTGCCATCGCGTAGATCTGGCCGCCCAGTGCAGGGATGAAGAACGAGTTCATCACGGCATCGGAGGTGATTCGGAAATTAAGCGGAGTGTTCTCCGGGAACTGGATCTCGTTGACCGTGGCGATACCCAGGTCCGGGTAGATGAACAGCCACTTCCAGTCCAGCGCGACCACTTCGATGTTGATCGGCTTGACGTTGGATTCCAGCGGACGGTACGGGTCCAGCTCGTGGGTCGACTTATAGGTGATGTAACCCAGGGCGATGATGATGAGGACCGGTACCAGCCATACGGCGATTTCGATCTTGGTGGAGTGCGACCACTTAGGCGCGTAGGTAGCGCTGGTGTTCGACGCGCGGTATTTCCAGGCGAAGGCGAAGGTCATGATGATCACAGGGACCACGAC
The DNA here is from genome assembly GCF_965653655.1 of Pseudomonas onubensis. NCBI lineage: Bacteria > Pseudomonadati > Pseudomonadota > Gammaproteobacteria > Pseudomonadales > Pseudomonadaceae > Pseudomonas > Pseudomonas onubensis. The sequence continues at coordinate 16,935 of NZ_CBFHAZ010000075.1, forward strand.
CAGCAGCATCAGCAGGGTAGCGGTGATGATCAGGTTTCGTTGATCCAGACCGATCTGTCCTTTTGGGTCCATCAAGGTCCACTTGCAGCCTCCCAGCATTAACAGCATGCCAATCAGCGGCAAAAAGCCTAGTAATCGGGGGTACCTGTTTTTACTCATCTCACGACCTCTAAAGCAGCTTGCGCAATGCAGTTGGGTTTTGATCGCCAACACTTCACCCTGCCAAGGGTTGGCATTTCTCTTCGATTGAATAAGAGCCTGCCCGTCACGCCATAACTGTACGTTTCACGGACCTGCGGTGAGTTCTTATTCGATTTCGTGGTTAAAGGCCTTGTTACAGACCAATTCCATTTGGTGCGGATAGTTGAAAGGCTGCCGGAACCTTGGGGTCGCACAGAGCCGTCCATCTGCCCCTCGACCGCTCCAGTGCTCAAATATTGAACAGCACAGGACATTCAGTGCGGGCGATTGTAGTTAGCTAGCGATGTATAAACCATGTCTTATAAAGAAATAATTTTTATCGATTACAGCAACAATCCTTCACTAAACCTGCAAAGGTTCGCGATCTTATCGTGTTCGATTCTCAACAAAAACCACAAAAATTGCCGTGTTATTGGGCATAACGCCACTTCCCTTACACCTTGTAAGGGCTTGCAAAACGGATCCAAGCCCCCATAAAACAAGGCATTCGGACATCACCCAATGGCTCGGGCGGCGTGACATTCGCGGCATCACCCAAACGATGAACTGACAGCACAATTTAGCCTTCGGGTGCAAATTCAGGCGGCGGTTTGATGGGTCAGAAATGTCCTGCGACAGCGTCCGTGTGACAACATGTCGCACGCTGCGCACACCTATTGTTGCCCCTCGTCACGGCCCTTTCACAAATCCCTACAACCAAAAACGCCCCGGACTTCCTTCAAGGAAGACCGGGGCGTTTTGGGGAACAGGCTCAGGCCTGGCGTTGGCGATTGCGATAGATGCCCAGCGGCACCAGGATCACCGTCAGCACGAACGCCACCAGCGCCCATTGCGCCAGCGACAGGCCAAGTATCGGCGGGTACGGCGTGCTGCAGAAGCCGTCGACCTGGAAGCCCAGTGGGAACACCTTGGCCAGTGGCAGTTCATCGACAATCGGCTGCAGCACATCGACGCCACAGCTGACTTCCGGGAAAAACTGGGTATACACGTGGTGGCCGGCGGCAGCGACGCCGCCCAGGGCACTGAGTACTACCAGCCCTTCAAACAGAGTGACCGCACCTTTGCGGCGCATGGCGGCACCGATGAAGGCAAAGATCGCAATCAACAGCAAAGCGTAGCGCTGCAGGATACACAGCGGGCATGGCGCCTCGCCCAATACCACTTGCATATACAGCGCACCGCCGATCAGCGCCAGGCAGATGATGCCCAGCAACACCAGAAAGCGCCGCTCCCTGCCTAAACGCAATTCGTCACTCATCCCCGTTTTCCCTTTGTCGTTGTGCCAATGCCGGCAAGTTTACACACAGAGCATGGTTAAAACAGAGAGGGGTTAACTGCGGATTAATCGGGATAAATAGAGAACCCAATGTGGGAGCGGGCTTGTTGTGGCGAGGGAGCTTGCTCCCGCTGGACCGTGCTGGCGCTCCAGTGCGCAGCGCTCCCAAGATTTTTGGGGCCGCTTCGCAGCCCAGCGGGAGCAAGCTCCCCCGCCACAGGGTAGGTGTAATTATTCCAGCGCTGCCGCCGGGCCAAAGAACTCGTAGCGCGCCTGCTGCTCCGGCACACCCAGCGCCTTCAGATGACGCTTGATCGCCGCCATAAAGCCTTTAGGCCCCAGGAAGTACGCATCCAGGTCACGCTCCTGCGGCAGCCACGCCGCCAATTGCTCCTGGCTCAGCAGCCCAACCTTGTCCGCCGCCGGGCTCACGCCATCGTCCTCGGCATAGCAATAAAAACGCTTGAGCTGCGGGTGCCTGGCCGCCAGGGCGTCGACCCAATCACGGAACGCATGCACACCGCCATTGCGCGCGCAGTGGATAAAGTGCACCGGGCGCTCGGTTGCCAGGGCCGCTTCAAGCATTGGCAATGTCGGAGTAATGCCCACCCCGCCGCTGATCAGCACCAGCGGTTTATCGCTGGCCGTCAGGGTGAACTCACCCGATGGCGGGAACAGGTCGATGGTTGCACCGACGTGCATCTGGTCATGCAGGTAGTTGGACACCCGCCCACCGGCCTCGCGTTTGACGCTGATGCGGTACAGGCCCGCATCGCTCAAGGCCGACAGGGAATAGTTGCGGCGCACTTCTTCGCCGTCCAGCAGCAGCTTCATGCCGATGTACTGGCCCGGCGCGGCTTGCAGGATCGGGCCGTTATCCACAGGCGCAAAGTAGAACGAGATAATTTCGTCGCTCTCCTCCACACGTTTGACCAGCAGGAATGGCCGCGCACCGCGCCAGCCGCCCCGCGCCTGGGCTTTATCATCGTAGATGGCCGCTTCGGCGCCAATCAGGATGTCGGCCAATTGGCCGTAGGCCGCACCCCAGGCATTCATCACCTCAGGCGTGGCGATCTCGCTGCCGAGCACTTCAGAGATGGCGCGCAGCAGGCAGGCACCCACAATCGGGTAATGCTCCGGCAGGATCTGCAAGGCCACATGCTTGTTGATAATCCTGGCCACCAGGTCACCCAGTTGGTCCAACTGGTCGATATGCCGCGCATACATCAGCACGCCATTGGCCAGGGCACGGGGCTGGTCACCACTGGCCTGGTGGGCCTGGTTGAACAGCGGGCGAACTTCCGGGTATTCGCTGAGCATCATGCGGTAGAAATGCGTGATCAGCGCTTCGCCGCCGCTTTCCAGCAGGGGCACAGTGGATTTGACGATGGCACGGTCTTGGGCACTAAGCATGGCAGACTCCTGGGTCTTTTTACTGATTACCCTTACCTACTCAGCATTCGTGCCAACTAATTAATCGTTATATTTCAATTGGTTAAATATTTTGTAGTCGGTATGACTCCCTACACTTTATAGTCATATGGACTACAAGGAGTCATTATGACTGCACAATCGCTGCTCACTACCCTGCTGCCCCTGGTCGCCGACCTGTCCCGCGAGCTGCCCGAGGGCGAGCGCTATCGACGCCTGTTGCAAGCCATGCGCGCACTGCTGCCGTGCGATGCCGCCGCGTTGTTACGCCTGGACGGTGAGTGGCTGGTGCCGCTGGCAGTGGATGGTTTGAGCGCCGATACCCTTGGCCGGCGCTTCAAGATCAGCGAGCACCCACGCTTTGAAGTGTTGCTGAGCAGCCCCGGCCCTACCCGTTTTGACAGCGACAGCGAACTGCCCGACCCCTACGACGGTTTGGTCGATGGCCTGCACGGGCACCTGGAAGTCCACGATTGTATGGGCTGCCCGCTGTTTATCGACGACCAGCCCTGGGGCTTGCTGACCCTCGATGCATTGGACACCGAACGGTTCGAACGCGTCGAGCTGGATGCCTTGCAAGCCTTTGCCAGCCTGGCGGCGGCCACGGTCAATGTCGCCGAACGCATCGAGCGCCTGGCATTGCGCGCCGAAGACGAGCATCAGCGCGCCGAAATCTACCGCCAGGCCAGCGGCCAGCAGCACAAGGAAATGATCGGCCAGAGCAAGGCGCACAAGCGTCTGGTCGAGGAGATCAAGCTGGTGGGCGGCAGCGACCTGACGGTGCTGATCACCGGCGAAACCGGGGTCGGCAAGGAGCTGGTCGCCCAAGCCATCCACGCCGCGTCCCCGCGTGCGGACAAGCCGCTGATCAGCCTCAACTGCGCCGCGCTCCCGGAAACCCTGGTGGAAAGCGAGCTGTTCGGCCACGTGCGCGGCGCCTTTACCGGCGCGTTGAATGAACGCCGTGGCAAGTTCGAGCTGGCCAATGGCGGCACCCTATTCCTGGATGAAGTGGGCGAGTTGTCGCTGACCGTGCAGGCCAAATTGCTGCGCGTGCTGCAAAGCGGCCAGTTGCAACGCCTTGGTTCGGACAAGGAACACCAGGTGGATGTGCGCCTGATCGCCGCCACCAACCGCGACCTCGCCGAAGAAGTGCGCAATGGCCGCTACCGCGCCGACTTCTACCACCGCCTGAGCGTGTACCCGCTGCAAGTGCCGGCGCTGCGCGAGCGCGGGCGGGATGTGTTGCTGCTGGCGGGCTACTTCCTGGAGCAGAACCGTTCGCGCATGGGCCTGGGCAGCCTGCGCCTGACCAGCGACGCCCAGGCCGCGCTGCTGGCCTACAACTGGCCAGGCAATGTGCGGGAGCTGGAACATTTGATCGGGCGCAGCGCGCTCAAAGCCCTGGGCAACTGCCGCGAGCGGCCGAAGATTCTGAGCTTGAGTGCCCACGACCTGGACCTGCCGGACGTCAGCGCGCCGGCTATCGAAGAAACGCTGCAAGCACCACTGGCCGTGACCGGCGACCTGCGCCAGGCCACCGAACACTACCAGCGCCAAATCATCAGCGCCTGCCTGGAACGCCACCAGCACAACTGGGCCAGCGCCGCCCGCGAACTCGGCCTGGACCGCGCCAACCTCGGCCGCATGGCCAGGCGCCTGGGCCTCAAATAGCCCAGGCAACTCCCACATTAGATAGCCTTTACCTTTAAGCTTGGCTGAACCGGCCGAGGCTTACGAAACACCAACACATTCCCCAACATCACCAGCCCCAGCCCCATCAGCGCCGGGGCGGTCCACTGGTAGCCCTCGGCAAATGCCGACACGTTCAGCGCCACCACCGGAAACAGCACCGTGCAATACGCCGCCCGCTCAGGCCCCATGCGCCCAACCAGGGTGAGGTAGGCGGTAAAGCCGATCACCGAACCCGGAATCACCAAGTACCAGAGCGCGCCGATATAGCGTGCACTCCAGTCCATGTCGAAGGTAATGCCGCGCACCGCGCAGTAAGTCGCCAGCATCGTCGCGCCATAGGCCATGCCCCACGCGTTGGTGGTCAGCGGCTTGAGCCCGGCCTTCTGTTGCAGGCTCGAAAGCATATTGCCTGCCGAGAAACACATGGTCCCCAACAATGCCAACCCCAGGCCTAACAGGGTCTGTGGGCTGGCGGTATGCCCTGCCAGTTCCGGCCAGAACAAAAAGCCCAGTCCCAGCAAGCCGAGTGCGCCGCCCATCAACACGTTGCGCGCTACGCGTTGGCCGAAAAACACCCGGGCATTGAGGGCGTTCCACAACGTGGCGGTGGAAAACACCACCGCCACCAGACCGCTCGGGATCCATTGGCTGGCGGTCAGGAAGCACATGAAGTTCACGCAGAACAGGCACAGCCCTTGCGCCAGGCAGATCAAATGCCCGCGCCGGTTCATCACCTGCAGCTTGCGGCTGAGCAGCAACAGCGCAAACAGCACCAGCGCCGCCAGGCCGAAGCGGTAGACGATCGATACGGGAATTGCCACGACGCCCAATTGCCACTTGAGGGCGATCCAGGTGGTGCCCCAGATCAGCACGGTGAGTAAATACAGGAAAAGGTTCATAGCGGGCTCCGTCGATTGAGCCACAGTGTCCCTTGGCAGCCGGTCGGCGCTCTTACACATTCTTGCGCTTTTGTCGGGCGCAGGGATCACAGCCATCGCCGGCGGGAGTAGGATGCAAGGCGTCGGAGAGCACAACCATGCCAGATCTGGAATCCCTGCAAGTCTTTCAAGCCCTTAACCGCTCGCCCAACGCACGCCTGGAAGCCTGCGCCGAGCTCGGTGACGGCTTGTCTGCGGCCTTGTGGAGCAACCATCACGATTCGCAGGACTACCAGGCACCGACCCATCACACCTTGTCCTGCTACATCGGCGGTGGCACCGGCACGTTTCGGCGCGATCAGCCAGGCACCAAAGGTGGCCCGGACAAACTCTGCATCCTGCCCGCCGAACACCAGTCAGCCTGGGTGATCAACGGCGAGATTCGCCTGGCCCATGTGTATTTCAGCCCGGAGCAATTTGCCCTCGGCTGCGTCACGCTGCTTGACCGCGAGCCGCGCGAATTGCAATTGCGCGAAAGCACCTTCCTCGAAGACGCCAGCCAGGCCCAACGCTTTCATCAACTGATCGCGCTCAACTGGCACGAGCCCGCCGAGCGCCTGCTGACCAGCAGTCTGGCCCACGAGATGCTCAGCCACACCTTGCTCAGCCAAGTCGGCGCACGCAATGGCCTGCGTTTGAAAGGCGGGTTGGCGGCGCATCAGCGGCGGCTGTTGGTGGAGTTTATCGACCACCATCTGGAAGACCCGATCAGCCTCGGGCAACTGGCGGGTATGTGCGCGCTGTCGGAGTACCATTTTGCGCGGATGTTCCGCCAAAGTTTCGGCCTGCCGCCCCACCAGTACCTGTTGGCGCGCCGCCTGGCACGTGCGCAAGCCTTGCTGCGCGGCGGCGCCCTGCCCCTTGGCGAGATTGCCTGGCGGTGCGGCTTCTCCAGCGCCAGCCACTTTACCCACCGCTTTCGCCAGGCCATGGGCGCCACGCCCGGGGAATATCGCCAGGCATTCTGCGCCTAGACCATCAAGCCCAATGTCTTGGCCTTGGCCACCGCTTGGGTGCGCCGCTCCACGCCAAGCTTGCTGTGGATGCGCCGCGCGTGGGTCTTGACGGTGTGCAGCGAAATAAACAGCCGGTCGGCGATTTCCAGGTTGGAGTTGCCCTGGGCGATCAACTGCAGCACTTCCAGTTCGCGTTGGCTCAGCGGGTTTTCCACCACGCCACTGGGCGCCGCCGGGGTTTCCAGGCCCAGCTCAATCAATAGCCCCGGCGCACGCAAACGCAGCTCGCGAATCGCCTGCTGCACCTGGCAGCGCTGCGCCAGCTCCAGCCCGGTGTGCAGGGCGCGCCGGGCTACGGCCGAGTCGCCCAACTGCCAGGCCACTTCACCCAGCACCAGGTGCAGTTCGGTTTCCAGGCAGAGCATGCCGCGTTGCTGCGTGGTGTCGAGCAAGGCATACAGGCGCTCCAGGGGCTGAACGGCAACACCCAGCTTCACCTCGGCCAGCACCAGCAGGTATTCCAGGCGTGGAATCAGTTCCAGGGTGGCCGGTGGTGCCTGCCGGGCCTGTGGCCCACGGAAGTGGCGCAGTACACGCCGCACCGCCTCCACGGTCAGTTCGGCTCGGCCCTGTTGCAACCAGAAGTGCCCACTGACCAACAGCAGCACCGCGCGGTAGACCGAGTCCGGCACATGGCGCTGCTGCATCAAGCGCTCCGCCTCGCGCAGCTGGAAAAACGCTTGGGCGTAATCACCCTGGTTGGCCGCCAGTAGCGCCAGGCCGAGAAACCCGTAGAGCACGCGCTTGTCCTGGCTGTGCAGGCACAGGTTCAACCCGTTCTCGAAACATTCACTGGCGAGCGCGTCCTGGCCTTGGCGTAACGCCAGATGCCCGCGCCGCAGGGCGATGCGCCCTACCAGTGGCCCCGCCTTGAGGCGCTGGCGTGCCAGCATCGCCTGCACATTTTCCAGCAGGCTTTGCGCCCGATACGGTGCGCCGCGCTGCTCCAGTAATTGCGCGTGATCCAGCTCCAACAGCGCCTCCAGCACCAATGAACCATGGGCACGCGCCAGGCACAGCGCTTCGCGGTTCAAGGCTTGGCTGACGTCCAACTCGCCGCGCAGCAGGGCTTGCTGGGTCAGGCCCGAAAGGCACATCAGCCGGGATGTCCAGGCGCTGTCGGGCAACGCTTGCAAGGCCTCCAGAAAATGCTCGCGGGCGCGCTCGGCGTCCCCATTGAGGTGCAACAACCAGCCCCATTGCGCCTGCCAGCGCGCCAATAAATGCCGCTGTTTCGCCGCCGTCGGCTGCGGTGCAAACCGGGCAAGCTGGTCGATACACACACCGGCTTGCTCAAAGCGCCCGGCGAACAGCAATGCGGCCGTCACCAGCCCCACCAGTTGCGCCGAGCCCAGCATCAATTCATCGCCATGCTGCTCATGCAAACGCAACAGCAGTTGCGCATTCTGCTGACGGAACAGGTCTTCAAAACTGAAGTGCTGCAACAGGCTCACCGCCACCTCAAACGCTTCGGCCAGCAAGGCCTGTTCAAACGCGGCTTGCCAATCGCACTCGGTGGCAAACCATTGGCAGGCGCGCCGATGCCAGGAGCGCTTGGCCGACCAGGGTTCATCGCGCAGCAAGCGTGCGAGCGGCGGGAACACCTGCAGCCAATCGGTGGTGTCTTCCCAGGGCTGGATAAAGGCGCCCAATGCCTGCAATTCGCGCAGGTAGTGGTCACCGTCGCCAGCGCCGAACAGGTGCTCGCACAGGCTCGGGTTGAAACGCGGCAGGTGCGCCAGTACCCGCCAGGCCTCAGCCAACTCGGCCGGCAAGGTGCGCAGCAGTTCGTGTTGCAGGTAGTCGAGCAAGGTCTTGTCCGGGTGACCATCACCGAGCAAGGCAATGCGCACCCCAGCGCACCAACCGCCGCTGAACTGCATCACGCTGTCGAGGCTTTGATCGGGGCCAAGCAGTTGCTGGACCTGCACCGGGCTGAAGTTCAGCTCGCTGCACACCAGCAGTTCATCGTCGAGCAACAGGCGCGGCCAGTTGCACGCTGGTCGCCGCCGCGCGCCCAGCCACCAGGTCAGCGCCGGGCTGGCGACACTGAGCAAGCGATCGAGCAAAGCATCCAATTCGGGCGCGGGCAGGCGGCAGTAATCATCCAGGAACAACCAGGCCGTGGGCTGCCAGCGGCTGAGGTCAAGCGACAAGGTGGCTTCATCGACAAACGCCAGCCCCAGGTTGTGCGCCAAGCGTTGACACAACTCATCGGGGCTCAAGGCCACGCCATTGAGTGGCAGCCAATACACCTGGCAACCCTTGGGCGCCTGCAAGGCACACTCGGCCAGCAATGCGCTTTTGCCACTGCCGCCCGGCGCGCACAGCAACTTCACCCTTACGGTTGCTGCGAGCAACGGCTCGGTCAATTGCGGGCGTAACAAGTGATGGGCGGACAGCCGTGGCATGAATCCAGGACGGTCCAGGCAGCGGGTCATGGCAGTCATTGCTGCATCCTGCGTTTTTATTGTTATGCAACCTGACGCCACCCTAGTCCTGTGGTTGGCGGTTGTTGAAGAAGTATTCAGCGGGGTGATCAGTGGCCATGCACAAAACCCAATGTGGGAGCGGATTTGTGTGGGAGCTGGCTTGCCTGCGATGCAGACACCTCGGTCTCACAGCCATACCGAGGTGATGCTATCGCAGGCAAGCCAGCTCCCACACAAGCCAGCTCCCACAGGTTGATTGCATTTCAGATGGGGATCAGCGAACGCCCTCGGACCGCAGCGCTGCTGGCGTGTAATCCGCTGCCTTGGCCGCGAAGCCGAACACGAAACTGCGCTTTTCCTCATTCTTCATGCCGAGCGCGATGTAGCGCCCGGCAATGATGTCGTACAGGGTTTCCACGGTGTAGGCCGGCACCTGGTGGTCGTAGTAGAACTGTGCGTGGCCTTCAGCAACGCGCCACAGTTGGCCACGCCCGTCGTAGTGGTCCACCAGCGCGACCTGCCAGCTGTCTTCGTCGATGTACATATGGCGCTTGGCGTAGATGTGCCGCTCGCTCGGCTTGACCGTGCCGACCACTTCCCACACGCGGTGCAGCTCATAGCGGGTGAGGTCCTGGTTGATGTGCCCAGCCTTGATGATGTCGTCGTACTTGAGGGTCGGCGAGTCGAGCTTGTAGCTGTTGTAGGGGATGTACATCTCTTTTTTGCCGACCAGTTTCCAGTCGTAGCGGTCGGGAGCGCCGGAGAACATGTCGAAGTTGTCGGTGGTGCGCAGGCCGTCGGAGGCAGTGCCCGGGCCGTCATACGAGACTTGCGGTGCACGGCGCACGCGGCGTTGGCCGGCGTTGTAGATCCAGGCCAGGCGCGGCTCCTTCACCTGGTCGAGGGTTTCGTGCACCAGCAGCACGTTGCCCGCCAGGCGTGCGGGCGCCGTCACCGATTGCTTGAAGAAGCTCAGCACGTTGGCCGCCTTGGCCTGGTCGATATCCGGGATGGCTTGCGGCACCGCCACTTCTTCCTCGAAGCGAATCGGCGTGTAGCTGCCATTCGTTTGCGGCGTAGCCTGGGTGATGATGCGCTTGAGGTTACCGCCGTGGTAACGGGTGATGTGGTTCCACAGCACTTCCACGCCATTTTTCGGGATCGGGAACGCGTAGTAACGGTTGCCGGTGAAGTTTTCCAGGCCGTTACCGTCGTTGATCGCGTGCACGTTCAGCGCGCTGCGCTTGATCGACTCGTAGATATCCGGCGGCAGGTTGACCGTGCGATGCGTCGGGTACACCGGGATCTTGTAGGTCTCGGGGTAACGCTTGAACATCGCCACCTGGCCCTCGGAAAGCTTGTCTTTGTATTTGTCGACCGTGGCGGCGGTGATCACGAACAGCGGTTTTTCATTGGCGAACGGGTCCGCCAGAAAGCCTTTGCTGTCCACCGCGCCAGCGTTTTTCGGGATGCCGCCGGTCCAGGCGGGGATCGAGCCGTCGGCGTTGCCGGCTTTTTCGGCCCCCACTGGCGTCAGGGTAGTGCCGAGCTTGGCCGCCTCTTCGGGCGAGACCGCGGCCATGACGTGGGCGGTCAGTACACTCAGGGCCATCACTGCAAATAGCTTACGCATAGGTTGTTGTCCTTCCTTAAACCAAGTCAGAAGTTCACGCCGAAGCTGAGGGCGATAAAGTCGCGGTCGGTGAGGGTGTTGTAGTCACCGCCAAAAAAGTCGGTGTAGCTCAGGCTCGCGGTGTAGGTGTTGCGGTAGTCCGCGTCCACGCCGACGCTGATCGCCTTGGCGCCTTCGTTGAAAATGCCGTTGGGGCCGTAGCCACTGACGTCATGGGACCAGGACAGGTTGGGCTTGAGGTTCACCCCGGCGAACACGTTGTTGTAGTCGAGGATCGCGCGGGCGCGGTAGCCCCAGGAGTTGGCGGTGACGAAGCCGTCGGTATCGCCGCCAAACCCATAGGCGCCGTACACCGAGTCGCGGCCGTAGCGCAGTTTGGTCTTGGCTTCCAGCCCGCCGACGTGCACATACGCCGCCTCGCCCACCAACGTCAGGCGTTCGGCACCCAGCACCTGGTCGAAGAACTGGGTCATGGTGCTCTGGATCTGGGTGATTTCCTTGCGGCGGTAGCCGGAGTTATCCGAGCCGAACGAACTGCGGATCGGCGAGGCGGTTTGGCCGGCAATCGGGTTGACCAGCGCCAGGGTCAGGTCAGTGGTGTTGAGTTGCACCGGCGCATTCGGCCGGTAGCTGATTTCGCCGGTCCAGGCCGTGCCGGTGGGCAAAGTGGTGGAAAAACTCGCGCCGTACAGGCGGATGTCTTCCGGGTAGTCGAGGTAATACTGGCCACGCCCGAGCATGGTGCTCTGGGCCAGGCCCGCGCCGGTACCTGGGGCAATGGCGTTGGCGGTATTGATAATGCGGCCGATGGTGGCCAGGTTGGTATTGGCGGTAATCGTGCCCACCGTTGGCGTGCGGCTGTGGTAGTTCATGAAGTAGAGGCCGTACTCGGTGTCGTCACCGAGCCAGCGCAAGGCCGCACCGAACTGGCCGCCATCGCGCGCTTCGCGGTCGTTGGCGCGCTGCACCACCACGCCTTCGCGGGTCACCTGAAAACCCTGGCCGAACGCTGCGGCCACCGGTTGCAACGGCGCAATCGCCGGGCTGCCGACCGTGTAGTTGCTGTTGCAGCCGTGGGCCACCACGTCGTTACCGAAGAAAGTGCCGCAGTTATCCACCACGGTGTTTTCCCAGTTGAGTTGGTAGAAGCCTTCTACCGACAGCTGGTTGGTCAGGCTTTGCGACGCGAACAGCATGTTGACCGGGATCAGGCCTTCCTTGATCTCAGCGCCCGGACGGCGGAACGCTGAGACGTCGATGGGGTTGATGCTGTTGATCGAGTTACCGATAAACGTACTTTCCCCCCAGCTCACCACCTGTTTGCCGACCCGCACGGCGCCCGGCAAATCGCCGATGGAATAGTTGTGGTACACGAAGGCATCCAGCAGCTCATAGCCGGACGAGCGCGCGCCTTCGTCGCGGTGGTTGTTGCTGATTTGCTTGAACTCGCGGTTTTCGTCCTGCAGTTCGAAGTCGTACCAATACTTGCCACGCACAAAGATGCCGCTGTCGCCGTACTTGAGTTCCAGGTCGTGAATGCCCTTGAAGATCTTGGAGAAGGTCTCACCCTTCTTGAAGTTCAACCGCCCGTCATCACCGGTGGACGCCTGCCCAGTGCCGCCGTTGGGAATCCCCACCAGCTTCTTGTCGGCATCGCGCATGCCCCAGCTGGCGCCGACCGACAGCGAGGAATCGAATTGCCCTTCGATCTCGCCGATATTGAATGAAACAGCCTGTGCCTGGGCGCAGAAACCCAGCGCAACCGCCGTGGCCAGCGCCTGTGGCGTGAAGATGGCGCGCATTGTTGTTTTTGTCATGCGTCTTCCCCGGTGAGTGACAGAAGGCCCCACCCTACTGCCGCCCGTCGGGAGCGATAAGCGCACCAAAGGGGTATTCGTGGTGTCGCTCGAAAGGATGAGCAGCCGCTCTGGCCGGGGTTTGCGCGCGACCATGGATTAGGCAGATGGCGGATTATCAGGAGGATGGATAGCCGCAAGCGATCGTTACTGAAATTGCAACAGTCCTTGTCCTGAACTGCTATTACTCATTTTGTTACAAGCGACTATTCTTAACGCACTTTCAGGGCAAATGGCCCGCTTGGGTAAATCCAGGAAAAGTCTGATTCCAATAGATTGGCCTAATGTTTCAATCTATTACCGCTGTTCACTGACGTTGATTTGTCGCTCCTTGATCCAACGTCTTACTTCGGCCGCTGCGTTTGCAGCGGCCTTTTTTATGTGCGCCAGGCATGGCGCGTTGCGCGAAGCGCAACCAGCTTGGCTGTGGTGGCCTCGCTGGTGACTTGGAGGTGAAAGTCCTCTACACACCCGGCAAGGGGAAGTGTTAGCCAGAGGCA
>NZ_CBFHAZ010000076.1:0-29634 GCF_965653655.1 Pseudomonas onubensis
CGAATGCGGTCTATCAGCGGTATATGTGTGGGCTGACCCACCGCATTCGCGAGCAAGCCCGCTCCCACAGTTGATTGGGTTTACACGGCAAGACAGTGTTTGTGAGTGGAACTATCAATGAGTGACAGCTACCTATCCTTCGTCAATTCCCGTTGGGGTCGGCGCCTGGCCCAGGCCATCGGCCTGCCGCAACCCTTGCCCTTGCTACGCCACCGCAGCGGCCAGCAAGGCCTTGCCAACCCGGTGATTATCGCCGGGGCAGGGCGCCTGGGTGCGCAGGTGCAACAGCTCTTCAAAGACACCGACACCGTCGCCGCCACCCCGGCAACCCTCAAGGCACCGTCCACGGTCAAGGTGCAGGGCGCGGTGTTCGACGCCACTGCCGTGCTCGACCTGCAACAACTCGACGAGCTCTACGTGTTCTTCCACGCTAATGCCAAGCGCCTAAGCCAGCACGGCCGCGTGGTGGTGCTCGGCACGGCGCCGGAACATTGCCAGGACTTGCCTCAGGCCATCGCCCAGCGTGCCCTTGAGGGGCTGGTGCGCTCGCTGGCCAAGGAATTGCGCCGCGCAATCACGGTGCAATTGATCTACGTGGCGCCGGGCGCCGAAGACGCGCTGGCCAGCAGCCTGCGGTTCTTTTTGTCGCGCCGCTCGGCGTATGTGTCGGGCCAGGTGGTGCGCCTGGAAAAACCCGTGGATGGCCAGGTGACAGTGAACTGGGACAAGCCCTTCGCCGGCCGCCGTGCCCTGGTCACCGGCGCCTCCCGTGGCATCGGCCTGGCGATTGCGCAGGTGCTGGCCCGCGACGGCGCCCATGTGGTGTGTGTGGACGTGCCCCAGGCCCAGGCTGCGCTGCTTCAGGCCGCCGACAGTGTGAACGGCTCGGCCTTGCCACTGGACATCACCGCAGCCGATGCGACCGCGCTGTTGCAGGCGCATGTCAGCCAATACGGCGCATTCGATGTGGTGGTGCACAACGCCGGGATCACCCGCGACAAGACCATCGCCAAGATGACCGAAGCCGCCTGGCGCAGTGTGCTGGCGGTCAACCTCGAAGCGCCGTTGCAACTCAGCACCGCACTGTTGGAAGGCCAGGGCTTGAACCCTGGCGGGCGAATTGTGTGCGTGTCGTCGATTTCCGGTATTGCCGGCAACCTCGGGCAAAGCAACTACGCCACCTCCAAGGCCGGCGTGATTGGCCTGGTGCAGGGCCTGGCGCCGCAGGCGGCCGCGCTGCACGTCACGGTGAATGCGGTGGCGCCGGGGTTTATCGAAACCCAGATGACCGCCAAAATCCCGCTGATGATCCGTGAGGCCGGGCGGCGCATGAACTCGCTGTCCCAGGGCGGGCAGCCGATCGATGTGGCCGAGACCATCGCCTGGCTGGCGCACCCGGCGTCCGGCGGGGTCAATGGCCAGGTGGTGCGCGTGTGCGGCCAAAGCCTGCTGGGAGCCTGAACCATGGACTACGTGACGCAGATCATCGACCCGCCGCCGTCACGCACCCAGCTGTTGCTGGACGGCGTGCGTGCACTGCGCAAACCCAAGCTCGAAGGGCCGCCTCCGCTGCCTGCAGAACGGCTGGTGCGCTCGGCGGTGGAGTTGAGCGCCACTGGCATCGCCGCCTATGGCCGCGCCTGCGGTTTTCGCCGTGAGCAGGGCGTGCCGCTGTCTTATCCGCACGTGCTGGCGTTCCCTCTGCACTTGATGCTGTTGACCCGGCCAAGTTTCCCGTACCCGGCCAGTGGCATGGTGCACCTGGCCAATCGCATTCATCAGCACCAGCGCTTACACGAAGGCCAGGCCTTGCGCCTGGAAGTGTATTGCGCGCGCTGGGTGGCGCACCCCAAGGGCCAGGCATTGAGCATCGCCACCCGCGCTTTTGCAGCTGATACGTTGGTGTGGGAAAGCGACAGCCTGTACCTGCGCCGCGACGTCAAAGACCCGGTCGGCGAACCTTGGGACGACGTGCTGCCCTTGCAGGAAGACGGCCTGTTGCGCACCCAGCGCTGGGTGCTGCCGGCCGACCTGGGGCGCCGGTTTGCCAGGGTCTCGGGGGATTTCAACCCGATTCATACCTCGGTGATCGGCGCCAGGATCTTCGGCTTTCGCCGCGCCATCGCCCATGGCATGTGGACCCTGGGCCGCGCACTCGCCGCGCAACAACCGCCGGGTGGGCTGGATCAGGCGCAAGCGCATTGCGACTTCAAGCTGCCGATCTTCCTGCCCGGCCAGGTTGCACTGTGGAGCCGCCCGGTGAGCGGCCCGCGCCGTGAGTTCGAAGTGCGCAATTTTGCCGGTGACAAACCGCATATGCGCGGGCTATTTATTTGGAAAGAGAGCCACCAATGAGTGACTACAGCTTCAACCCGGCCCCAACCCGCCGCGTGGCGATTATCGGCGGCAACCGTATCCCGTTTGCCCGCTCCAACACGGTGTATGCCCACGACAGCAATCAGGACCTGCTGGTGGCGGCCCTGCAAGGCTTGGTCGAGCGCTATGACCTGCACGGCCAGCGCCTGGGCGAGTTTGCTGCGGGCGCGGTGATCAAGCACTCGCGGGACTTCAACCTGGCGCGTGAGGCGTTGCTGTCTACCACGCTGTCGCCAGACACGCCTGCCTACGACGTACAACAAGCCTGCGGCACGGGGCTGGAGGCGGCCTTGCTGGTCGCCAACAAGATTGCTCTCGGCCAGATTGAAGTGGGCATCGCCGGCGGTGCCGATACCACCTCCGATGCGCCCATCGGCATCAACGAATCGCTGCGTCACACCTTGCTGGCGGCCAATCGCGCCAAAGGCATGGGCACCAAGGTGAAGGCCTTGCTCAAGGTACGCCCATCGATGTTTTTCAAACCGTTGCTACCGCGCAATGGCGAGCCGCGTACCGGTTTGTCCATGGGTGAACACT
This sequence comes from Pseudomonas onubensis, assembly GCF_965653655.1. Classification (NCBI taxonomy): domain Bacteria; kingdom Pseudomonadati; phylum Pseudomonadota; class Gammaproteobacteria; order Pseudomonadales; family Pseudomonadaceae; genus Pseudomonas; species Pseudomonas onubensis. Next base: position 2,914 of record NZ_CBFHAZ010000076.1, read on the forward strand.
GCGAAGAAATGGCCAAGCGCTGGCAGATCAAACGCCTGGCCCAGGATGAGCTGACCCTCACCAGCCACCAGCGCCTGGATGCGGCCTACCAACGCGGCTTTTTCGATGACCTGATCAGCCCTTATCGCGGGCTGGCGCGCGACAACAACCTGCGTGCCGACACTAGCCTTGCGAAGCTCGCCGGGCTATCGCCTGCCTACGACCGCCAAAACGGCACGCTCACGGCGGGTAACTCCACACCGCTGACCGATGGCGCCTCAGTGGTCCTGCTGGCGAGCGAAGCCTGGGCTGCCGAGCAGGGGTTGCCGGTGCTTGCCTACCTGCGTACCGGCGAAACCGCCGCGGTGAACTTTGTCGACGGCACCGAAGGCCTGTTGATGGCCCCGGCGTATGCCGTGCCGCGCCTGCTCAAGCGTGAGGGCCTGGGGTTTGCCGACTTTGATTTTTTTGAAATTCACGAAGCCTTTGCCGCCCAGGTGCTGTGCACGCTCAAGGCGTGGGAAGACCCCGAGTATTGCCGCGAGCGGCTAGGCTTGGAGGCACCGCTGGGTGCCATCGACCGCAGCAAGATGAATGTGAATGGTGGCTCGCTGGGCTGTGGCCATCCGTTTGCCGCCACCGGTGGCCGGCAACTGGCGGCACTGGCCAAAACCATCCATGAAAACGGTGGTGGGCGCGGCCTGATTTCGATTTGTGCAGCAGGCGGGCTGGGCATAACCGCCATCGTCGAAAAATAGCCTGATCAAAAACAACAATAAGGAGACTGCCATGAATGCTGTAAGCCAGGAACACACCGAACGGGTCTGGTTGAACGCCTACTTGCCGGGCGTGCCGGCGGACATCGAGGCCGGTATCGAGGCCTACCCGTCGCTGCGCGAGGTGTTCCTGGAGCACCTGGAAAAATTCCGCGAACGGGTCGCCTACGTCAGCATCGGCACCGAAATGACCTACGCCGACTGGCAGGTGCAAGGCCAGGCGTTTGCCGCGTGGTTGCAGGGCCAGGGCGTGAAAAAGGGCGACCGGGTGGCACTGATGATGCCCAATTGCTTGCAGTACCCGATCTGCCTGCTGGGTACGATCCTGGCCGGTGCGGTGGTGGTCAACGTCAACCCGTTGTACACCTCCCATGAACTCAAGCATTTGCTCAAGGACAGCGAAGCCGACACCCTGGTGATCTTTGAAAATTTCGCCCACACCTTTGAAAAAGTCGCGCAGGGCAGCCGCGTCAAACGCGTGGTAGTGGCGGCCATTGGCGATCTGCTGGGCACCTTCAAGGGCGCGGCGATGAACTTCATCCTGCGTCGCGTGCAAAAACAGGTGCCAAAATTTCACCTGCCTGGCGCGGTGCGCTTCAACAACGTGCTGAAACAGGGGCGGGCGCTGAACCATTTTCCGGTGGAGATGCACCTCGACGAGCTGGCGTTTTTGCAATACACCGGCGGCACTACGGGGGATGCCAAGGGCGTGATGCTCAGCCATCGCAATATCATCGCCAATTTGCTGCAAGCCAAGGCCTGGGTTGGGGATCAGTTGGACCAGGACAAGCAGGAAACCAACGTGACCTTGCTGCCGCTGTATCACATCTTTTCGCTGACAGTGAACTGCCTGATGTTCATGTGCCTGGGCGGGCGCAACATCCTGATTGCCAATCCACGGGATGTGAAACGGGTGCAGATGATCTTGCGCAAGGAGCGCTTCAACGGCATTGCCGGGGTCAACACTTTGTTTAACGGCTTGCTCGAAAACAAGGAGTTTTGTGCGCGGGATTTCTCTGACCTGCGCATGGTGATTGCTGGCGGCATGGCCACGCACACGGCGGTGGCCAAACGCTGGAAGGAGGTCACTGGGCTGCCGATCATCGAAGGTTATGGGCTGACGGAATGCTCGCCGGTGGTGAGCATCAGCCCGATCAACATTGCCCGCATGCGCGAGATGGAATTCACCGGCAGCATCGGCGTGCCGTTGCCGTCGACCTGGGTGCGGTTTATGCGTGAGGACGGCGAGCTGGCGGACATTGGTGAGCAAGGTGAACTGCAAGTGCGTGGCCCGCAGGTGATGCAGGGGTACTGGAAGCGGCCCAAGGAAACGGCTGAAGTGCTGGATGCCGAGGGGTGGCTGTCCACCGGGGACATTGGGGTGATGGATGAGCGTGGGTATATTCGTCTGGTGGATCGCAAGAAAGACATGATCCTGGTGTCGGGGTTTAACGTGTATCCGAATGAGATTGAAGACGTGGTGGCGTTGCATCCTGGTGTGGGGGAGGTGGCGGCGATTGGGGTGGAAGATCCGGTGACGGGGGAGAAGGTCAAGATTATTGTGGTACGCAAGGACCCTAGCTTGACCCAGGAGCAGATCCTGGCCCATTGCCGGGAATATCTGACGGGGTACAAAGTGCCCAAGTATGTGGAGTTTCGCAGTATCGAATTGCCCAAGACCACGGTGGGTAAAGTGCTGCGGCGGGCGTTGCGCTGATTTGAGGGGTTAGGTGCTTTGCGTGTGGGAGCTGGTTTGTCGAATCGTCGCACCGCTGCGATGCAGACACCTCGGTGTGTCAGGTACACCCAGTTGATGCCATCGCAGGCAAGCCAGCTCCCACAGGTTGACCGCATTCAGGCCGTTGTGGCTCTACATGCTTTGACTTGAAATACAGTCAAAATGTGGGAGCGGGCTTGCTCGCGAAGAGGGTGTATCAGTCACCTGATGCTTCGCCTGACGCGCCGCTTTCGCGAGCAAGCCCGCTCCCACAGGTTGACCGTGTTCAGGCCGTTATGGCCATGCATGGCTTGATGTGAAACACAGCCAAACCCCTAGCCGCCATTATCCAAGTAACGGCTATGTACACGCCAGTGTGTCAGTCACCGAAGACACTGACTAACCCACCGCTATATCAGAATACACACTCGGATTAACCAGATTATTCGGCCGCTCCCCCGCCAGCGCCGCCAGCAAATTTTCCACCGCGCAAGCGGCCATCGCCTCCCGCGTCTCGTGGGTCGCCGAACCGATATGCGGCGTGGCCACCACATTGTTCAGGCGCAACAAAGGCGAGTCATGATTCAGAGGCTCGCGCTCAAACACATCCAACCCCGCCGCCCGAATCGTGCGCTGTTGCAGCGCCTCAACCAGCGCCGCTTCATCCACCACCTTGCCACGCGAGATATTGATGAAAATCGTATCCGGCCCCATCAACCCAAACTCACGCGCGCCGATCAGCTTTTCGGTTTCAGCCGTGAGCGGCAACGTCAGGCACACAAAGTCAGCCTGCTGCAACAACTCCGGCAAGCTTCGAAACTGCGCCCCAAAGCGTTCCTCAACCCGCGGCTTGGGCGAATGACTGTGGTAAATCACCGGCATGCCAAAACCAAAATGCCCACGCTGGGCCAGGGCTTCGCCGATGCGGCCCATGCCGATAATGCCCAAGGTCTTGCCGTGCACATCGGTGCCAAAATGCGCCGGCCCGATGTTCTTGCTCCACTGGCCGGCACGCACCATATCGGCGAGTTCGACCACCCGGCGGGCGGTGGCCAGGATCAGCGCAAAGCCGGTGTCCGCGGTGGTTTCGGTAAGCACATCCGGGGTATTGCTGAGCAGGATGCCGCGCTGGGTCAGATAGTCGATATCGTAGTTGTCGACGCCCACCGACACACTGGCCACCGCTTCGAGCCTGGGCGCCAGGTCGAGCAGCCTGGCATCCAGGCGCAGGCTGGCACCCAGCAGGCCGTGGGCGCCGGGCAACGCGTCACGCAGCCGGGCCAGGCCGGGTTCGTCGAGGGCGTCGATCAGGGTCACATCGACGTGTTCGTGCAAGCGGGCCATCAACGGCGCGGAGAGCTTTTTGTACAGGACGACAGACTTTTTCATGAGGTTTTTACCTTCAACTCCAGAGTGGGCACCGGCACGCGATCACTGGCGCCGGGCTTGAGGAAAATCGTCAGCACCACGGCAAACATCAGCGCACCGCTCATCAACAGGTACGAGGCGCCGGGTGAGCCGGTGCTGCTATTGAGGTAGCCCACCAGGTACGAACCGCCAAACGAGCCGAGCGCGCCCATGCTGTTGATCAGCGCCATGGCGCCACCGGCGACGTTGGCCGGGAGGATTTCCGGGACGATGGCGAAAAACGGACCGTAGGGCGCATACATGCAAGCGCCGGCGATGACCAGGAGGGTGTAGGACCACCAGAAGTGCTCAGCGCCCAGCGCGTAGGAGGCGTAGAAGGCGATAGACGCAATCAGCAGCGGCGGCCACACAAAACGTTTACGTTTTTGCGTTTTGTCCGAGCCCCACGACACCGCCAGCATGCCGATCACCGCCGCCAGGTACGGCAGCGCCGAGAGCCAGCCGGCTTCGACCATGTCCATCTGCAAGCCGGCCTTGAGGATCGACGGCAGCCACAGCACAAAGCCATACACGCCGATGCTCCAGCAAAAAAACTGCAGCGCCAGGATGATCACCTTGGGCGAACGAAAGGCTTCGGCGTAGTTCTTCACCGCCTTGATCCCGACCTGTTCGGCGGCCAGGGCGCTTTGCAGGTCTTGTTTATGCTGCTCGCTCAGCCACTTGGCGTCGGCGGGTTTTTCATCCGCCAGCTTCCACCAGATAAACGCCCAGATCACTGCCGGCAGGCCTTCGATGATAAACATCCAGCGCCAGCTGAAGTGCTGCACCAGGTAGCCCGACACCACCGACATCCACATCATGGTCACCGGGTTGCCGAGGATCAGGAAGGTGTTGGCCCGCGAGCGTTCGGCACGGGTAAACCAGTGGCACAGGTACACCAGCATCGCCGGCATCACCGCCGCTTCGACCACGCCGAGCATGAAGCGAATGGCGATCAGCATATAGGCGTTGGACACCACACCGGTGAGTGTGGCCAGGCTGCCCCACAGAATCAGGCTGACGAAAATCAGTTTTTTAACGCTGCGTTTTTGCGCGTAGATGGCTCCTGGCACCTGGAAGAAAAAGTAGCCAAGGAAAAACAGTGCGCCCAGCAACGAGGACATGCCGGGGGTGATCATCAGGTCTTCGGCCATGCCGGAGGCCGCGGCGAAGCCGTAGTTGGCGCGATCCAGGTACGCCAGGCTGTAGGTGATAAACACGATAGGCATGATGTACCACCAGCGGCGGGTGGCGAGTTTCACAGTTTCCATGGGGTTGCTCCTGAGCTTGTTGTAGTTGTGGCAACAGGGAGTGGGTCATGCAACAGATCGGGTGGGTAATTCAGAACGGCTGGGTAAACCTTCCATATCACCAAGGCTTTGCACGGCGCGGCTGCCGATCCAGTTGCCGCGTTGTACCGCCTCGGGGAAGCTCAGGTTTTCGAGCAGGGCGCTGATCATGCCGACGGCAAAACCGTCACCGGCGCCGACGGTATCCACCACGGTTTCCACCGGGACGGCGGCGACAAAACCTTGGTCCATGTGGGTGCGGTAGTAAGCGCCGTCCGCGCCCAGTTTGATCGCCACGGCTTCGGCGCCCTGGTCGAGGTAGAACGCGGCGATGTCGGCCGGGTCGTCGAAACCGGTGAGCAAGCGGCCTTCGCCCAAGCCCGGCAAGACCCAATCGGCGAGGGCGGCGAGGGCGTTAATTTCACCGATCATTTGCGCTTGGCTGGCCCACAACGACGGGCGCAGGTTCGGGTCGAACGACACGCTGCGCCCGGCCTTGCGCATCTGCGTCATCAGTTCCACGGACAGCTCGCGGGTGGCCTCGGACAAGGCGGGCGGGATGCCGGTGGCGTGCAGGTGACGCGCTTGCAGCAAGGCGGGGCTGATCGCGGCAATCGACAAGTGGCTGGCCGCCGAGCCTTTACGAAAGTACTCCACCTGTGGGTCGGCGCCGGCTTCTTCGCGGGACTTGAATTGAAAGCCGGTCGGGTGCAGCGGGTCGACCGCCACGTGGCGGCAATCCAGGCCTTCGTTCTTCAGCGTGTCGACCACAAAGCGCCCCAGGGAATCGTCGCCGACACGGCTCAGCCACGTCACATTGAAACCCAGGCGCGACAGCCCGATCGCGACATTGCTGTCGGCCCCGGCAATGCGCTTGTGAAACTGCGCCACCTGGGCCAGGTCGCCGGTCTGTTCGGCGACAAACATCGCCATGGTTTCACCAAACGAAAGGATATCGATCTCAGACATGGGCGTTCTCCGCACGGGGCTGGCCAAGGAGGGCGAGGGCGGCGACCTGCTGTGCGGTGACGGCAACCAAGTCGTCGCCTTGCAACGGGAATTCCACGGCCCGGGTAATACCTTGAGTCATATGTTTGAGCAGTTGTTCCCACAGATGCAGGTCGGTGGAGCCGGGCGGCAAGGCCACCAGCTTGCCGTCCTGGCGCCGCGCCACGGCCTTGCAGTGCAGGTAATCCACATGACGGCCCAACAGCCGCGCGGCGGTGAGCGCGGATTGGTCCTGCCACTGCCAGTTGCCGATGTCGAAGGTCATTTTTACCGGCAAGCCCAGGCGTTCCACCTCAGTGAAGAAGCGTTGCATCGGCTCGATACGCCCACCGTGCAGGGTCTGGTCGTTCTCCACCAGCAACTTGACCGGGTGGCGGTTGAGCAGGGCGTGCAGGCTTTGCAAATCGTTGGTGTCGGTGAAATAGCCAAGGGAAACCTTCAGCCAGCGCGAGCCAAAGGCTTGGGCGCGGTCCAGGGTTGCACAGAGTTCAGCGTTGGGCTGGGCGCGCCCGGCCACCCACAGCTCCAGCGGTGAAGAGAACACCGATTCCAGGCCGTGTTCGGCAGCGGCTTGGGCGAGGGCGGCGGGGTGTTCGGTGGTCAGCAGTTCTTCGCGCCACTCGATGCGCTGGGCGCCGGCGGCACTGAGCAATTGGACGAAACTCAATTGGCCCTGCTGGCGTACCAGGTCGGCGCCGTAGCTGGATAGGCTGATGGAAACGGGGTATTTATGCATTGTTATGTACCTCTGAAACCGGTTTCATTTTTATACGAAAAACCAATGTGGGGGCTGGCTTGTCGAATCGTCGCACCGCTGCAATAGCGGTGTGTCAGTCAATAAGGCAGTGACGGCATGATCGCTATCGCAGGCAAGCCAGCTCCCACAAGGGATTGGGTGGTGCCGCGAACTATCAGTTGCGGCAAAAAATCCAGGGTGCGCGGCGGCGCGTTATCGCCGCGCAAGCGTTTGAGCAGGCAGTCGAAGGCGCTGGCGCCAATCGCCTCGGTGGGCTGGGCGAGGGCAGTGATGCCGTTGCCCACCAGCGGGTACCAGTCGAGGTCATCCAGGGCAATCAGGCCAACGTCATCAAACAGCGTGCAGCCCAGCTTTTTGAGTGCGTGGGTGCACGCCAGCGCCGCCACGCCGTTGGCGCAGAACAAGGCCTTGGGGCCTGGCTTGGCCAGAAAGGTGAGCAGGCGGTTTTCCAGCGTGCCATCAAGTTCCAGCACCGCGCCGGTCAACCCTGGGCGGGCCGCAATCTCGGCAGTGAAACTGGCCTGACGCTCCAGGCGTGAACTGGTGCCATCGGCTTTTTCGCTCACCAGCAACAGGTCGCGATAACCCTGCTGTGCAAGGTGCTCCACTGCAATACGGACCGCCGCAGGGTTATCCAGCCCCACCATATCGCTGCGCAACGGCTCGACCTTACGGTCGACCAGCACCAATGGCATTTCCCGTTGCAGCTCCAGCAGTTGGTCAAGATGATGGCCGAGGGTGTTCACGATCAGCCCTTCGATGTTGTACGAACGCAGCGCCGCCAGGTGCTGGCGCTCTTGCTCGTCATCGCGGTCGGTATTGCACACCACCAGGCTGTAGCCATGCTGGCGGCAGGCGGTTTCGACACCGTGCATCACGGCAATGGAATAGGGGTTGCGGATATCGGCCACCAGCATGCCGATCAGGCGTGTGCGACCGCGTTTCAAACCGCGTGCCATCTGGTTGGGGCGGTAGCCGAGTTCGCTGATCGCCTGTTCGATGCGCAAGGCAATGGCGTCGGAGAGCAGGGCGCGGTCCTCGCCGATAAAGCGCGACACGCTGGCTTTGGACACGCCGGCGCGTTCGGCGACGTCGAGCATGGTCACGCGGCAGCGCTGGGCGGCGGAAAAAGGGGTCACGGTGGCAGGCCTTCTTATTGGAGGTGGTGATGCTGTGAAACCGGTTTCAGGAAACCTCAACAATGAAAACCCGTCAAGTGTATTTCGCTTTATGCACGCCCGCTCGGCGTGGCCAAACCCGACGAACGGGAGTGTTACCTGTGAAATCTGACAGTATCGGCTTGGCGCAATTGGGTATTGAATCCTGCTTAACGTAATGCGTAATAGTTAATCGCCGATGTAACGGAGAACACCATGGAAAAAACGTTAGTGGATAACAACGACAATAATGCCGGCGGTTTAACCCGTACCGTGCCCGTCGGTATATCCGCTACGCCGACATTGGCGCCGATTAAGCTCGTTGGCGTTCTGCCCGATGGGCTGGTTCCCTTAGCCTTATCCTTCCAACCCATTCAGATGATTATTGAAACGCCGTGGATGTTTCGGGCTCAAGAGAAAGAAATCGACTATGTATTTATCGATTTCAATCAACGTGGTAGTCAGCCTGTCGCTATCGGACCCATAGCGTTGCCCGGTCCTCTGACTGAGGCTGACTTCCCTTATGATAAAATTTTTATTCCTCAGGAGTATTTTCAGAACAACGCCGTGGTTGATATATCCTATCGCGTTCACCCGCTTGAGTCGGATAACCCGTCATTCGAATACTCACCTGTTTCCACGATCATTATTGATCGAGCTGCTCCAGGGGGAGGCCAAGAGTTGGCGGCTGCAACATTTGTTAACAACCCCATTACCGAGTTTGATCTTAGTAATAACCGCACGTTGGATATTATCATCCCCGGCGATTACCTTGATCGAAAAACCGGTGACACGGTGCTCGGAAATTTGAACGGCACTGAGTCACCGGTGGCACGTCCGCCCAATCATCGGCAATCTTTTGTGGCTGTCAGCGGGTCGATGATTATACAAATGCCAGTGGCGGAAATTCGTAAGTTCTCAGCTTTTTCGGTTCTTTATTTCATTTACCGATTACAAGACCGAGCCGGTAATTTATCGAGTTACTCACTGGCCGCCAGCACCCAGCTTCGTCTGAATGCGCTGCCTGCCAATCTGTCGCCGCCTGAAGTACCGGCGTATGAGTCCGACCTGCTGATTAATCGAGAGGACGCCCGCCGTATGGTCTCGGTGCGAGTGCGTCAGTATGACAACCTGTTGCCGGGTGATCAGTGTGTTGTCGAGTGGGATGGCATCAGGCTCCCTGCAACAACGGTCAGCCGGTTACCCCATTCGGTCGTCGTGGATTGGAGCGTACTGATCGCCAAGGGCGCGAACCTGCGCCGAATTATTGATTTGCCGGTGCGTTACTTCATTCTTCGTGCGGGAGATACCGTCGGCCCGGGCGTACGCTCGCCGCTGAAACTCGTCACCGTGGACATGACTATCGCGGGCCAGGAAAACCCTCAGGCGCCCGCGCTGCTGAACCGTCAATTAGCCTTGGTTAATATCTATGGCGAGGTCTCCAAGATCCCCAATCATTTGGATAGCCGCGATGCCAACAAGCCGGTAAGAGCTTCCTTTGCCTTGTTCGACAACCCCTTAGTGGGCGAGCGCGCCCTGCTTTACTGGCCGGGGCAGGCGGCGCCGGTTGCGACTTATCTGGTCAAAGCAGGTGATGTCGGCGGGAGCGTGGTCGACTTCGACAACCTGATCCCCTGGTCGGTGGTCCAGGCCGGCGGCAGTAATACGACGACACTTGTGAACTATCAGACGGACAATGGAGTAAACCAGCAGTTGTCCCCTGATCAAATTGTTTTTGTCAGTCTTGCCCCGCCCATCAACTATCCACGGCCGAGTTTTCCTCAGTCGTTACAACACCCTAATCGGTTCCTTAATTGCGACACCAAACCGCCGGTTTGGCAGGTTATTGAAGTGTTGATTGATCCGAACCCACAGGTACTGCAGCCCAATGATGAGATCGTGTTGTCATGGCAGGGCTTCAAAAATTATCCGGACCGTAACCCGATTCCGTCCACAGCAGAAACGTTTAAATTCAAGTGGGGCACCGGCCCTGATGGCAAGCCAAACACAGTCTATCGCTTCCGGATGACGGAGGCAGAGTATCAAGCGTTGATCAGACCGTTGAGTGATTTCGCCGGCGGTTCGGCGCGTTACAGTGTATTCCGAAATAATATTCTGATCGGCACGTCAGCGATTGCCTATGCGCAAATTGATCGAAAGTTCAGTACGGGCAATTACTGTGGACCGAACGGCGTAGGGCCCGGTGAAAAATAGCCAGGTTGTTTTAATCGCTGGAGCGTTAGCCGTGTGGTAGGCGATGAGTGTGTTGTCGATGTGTTTTTTACGGGTTTATGCATATCAAATAATCAAGGAGAGTATGAAATGGTTGATAAAATCTCAGCGAGAGATGCTGCGGCTCTTCTCGCCACTCTGCCCACTCTGCCTGCACCAATATTGGTAGAACGACTGGACGACACGGGCCTTGTTAATACAACGACGGCAGATGCTGGAATGACCCTTAACTGTTACACGGGTCAGTTTTCGACGCCTGAGGATTGGGTTGACATACAATTCAAAAACCTCAGTCAACCGGACTCTGACTGGGGCATACTGAAAGCAAAAGCTCAATTGAAGGCGCCCGAGGATGCGATTACTTCTATTTTTGTCGCAGCCCAAAGGGGCGGGTTTCCGCACCTTAATTATCTATGTCGGTATGCTATTTATCAGGATCTCGGGGGCGTTGCAGGAGACCTTTCTGAATATTCGGATTCGTCGCCATTTATTGTTGATAGATATGGTCCGTACCGGTCTGTCAATGATCAAAATAGCCGGCCCCCGCTGAAAGTATTACTGCCGGCTACACTGCCATCGCCCATTACCGGTACCTATATTGACAATAATCCAACCATTCCCGGCAATGTCCCGCCCAATAACTTTACCGAGACGGTCGGGCAGTTTGCAGACGGCGATATGATTCAGTTGTTCCTCGGGCCCGACATGTTCAACAAGGATGACAAATATAAAGTGGGGGCGCCGTTCCTGATGATGGATGCTGCCAACACTCCGTTTTCGCTTCCGACAACAGCGTTCACCACTGACGCTATCCAGTACCTGTATTACATCCTGACAGACAAGTCCGGTAACGAGAGTCTTCCCGCCATTGCTGAACCGCTGAGGGTTTCGGTGTTGGACCCACCGGGCCGGGGACAAATTTTTATACCCTTGGCGCCGAGCCCAGAATTGGGAAATACCGATGATTTACTCGATAACGCTGACTACCAAGCAGGGATTGAGGCGCGGGTAAGAGCTTACACGAACTCGCAACCGACATTGGATCAAAATGAGATTAAGTGGGGCTCGCAGCCTTATAGCCTTCTGACGCCTGCCAGCGCGTTCGATGTGGTGTTCAAGGGGGCCGCCCTCAACGCATTGATTCGGGCTGAATATGGCGTTCAAGTAGGGCCGCAACCGGTTACTGTGTTCTACCGAGTGGTTCGAGGCAGCGAAATATTCCAATCGGACCCCAAAGTGATCAAAGTCGATTTAAGTGTTCCAGGGCCGGTCAATCCCGGAGATCCAGGAACGCCTAATATAAATCTGCCCCCAGCGCGCTTTTTTGGTCAAGGCACCCCGCCGAGCGGGCAGAACATACTAAGAGAGGTTGATGCCAATCTGCGCGTCAATGTAGAGATCGATATACCGACCACGGGTGCGCCTCCTCAAACGGGCTATATGATCAATCTTGTGCGGCCTGACGGCACAATCATCCAGCCTCCAGAACCTATCGGTACGTTGCTTCCGGGTGACATGCTTAAGTTTACGATTCCATGGAGCGATATTGTCGCCGGCGGTAATGTTAAACAGCCCTTTCATTACAATGTTACAGGGCCGGGCACGACCAACCCGAATATATCACCGGCCACTGAGGTTGATGTTATAGACGCGGTAAGTCATACACTGCCTCTCCCTGTTTTCCAGCGACTCACTGGCGGGCAGGTGAGATGCACTTCACTGGTAGACATTCCAGGGACGACGCCTCTTGACCATTACGTTGAGGTCTACGTGCCGGGCGACCCACTGATGGTGAGTAGTCGAAAACTGACGTTGAACGCCAGGGTAGTCAGTCCCCGGACCGGCTTACCGACAGTAACACGGCTCTTTGATACCTACGTTGAGATAACGGACGCTATCCGCCTGAGCGGTTACACATTCAGGCTACCGTATCGCGATCTACTTATTTATCTGCGCATCGGCACCTTGGAAGTCACCGTCACCACGACTTTTGCCGACGGGGCGGTCGCGCGTGTTACTACGTCGGTCGTTGGGCGTTCTGTCATAGTCAATTCGTATTGTGACAAGGAAATAGTGACCCCCACCACGCCTTGAGCAAAAGTGCTATCCGCAGCGCCCCCCCTTTGCAGGAAGGGGGAGGCGCAATCATCATTTTGTGTAATTGATTACAGAGTTATGGGTATTTTTTGTGTTTAAGCAGAGAAAAGTCCTACAGAGTTTGGGCGGATGGCTCCGTACTCTGTGTGCCTCACAGGTGAGGTCACATTCTTCGGAAGCGAGCCGAACCGTTTTCCAACACGCTATCAGAGAGTGATTGCCCATGTCGGCACTGAATACGTTCGAGCTCAAACCCTTGAGTGCGATGATGAAAGTTCCAACCCTTACCTTCTGCCTGTTTGTTGCGGTTCATGGGCAAGCGCAGGCTGTTCAGTTAATTGGTCAACAACAGACTATTGGTGCCACTTCACCCGTCACCGACTGGCAACTGTCCAGTCAGTCTACCTTGAATATGAACGGCGCATCGGCGACAGCCATTGATCTTTCAAACTCCACTTTAAACGTCAATGCAGGCAGTTCGGTCAACGATATTCGCGCTAATTCAGGCTCCGCGGTAAATATCGATTCTGCCCGCGTTGCTTCCAGTAACGCGACGGGCGGTGCGCTACGCCTGGAAAACAGTTCGGCGACTATCAATAACAGCACTATCACCAACACTCGGGGCGTAGGCTTGCAAGCCCTGGGCATTGTGGGCGTGAGTGGTGGCTCTGCCGTAGAGATTAATTCAAGTAATATCAGTGGCCTGTTGGGTGGCGCGCAAGCCACCAGCGGCAGCGAATTGCACTTCAAAAATAATACGGTGGTGCAAGGTACCGGGGCGAACTCCATCGGTCTGAGCCTGCAAGGCGGTACGGCGACGTCCAGCCAAAGTACAATCAGCGGTGGCGCCAATGGCGTGGTGTTTACGCGAGCGCGCGGCGATACCACAGAGGGCAAGCTGGTACTGGACCAATCCACGGTAGAAGGCGTAAGCGGCTCAGCCATTTTGGTGCGGGGCGCGGCCGGTAGAACGCCAACAGTCGCCATTGATGTTCTGAATAACTCCCAGTTGAGGGGCGGCGACGGTAACCTGTTGAGCGTCACAGGCGGCGGCTCGGCGACGATGAATGTTGATAACAGCCGCTTGACCGGTAACGTCGTTGCGGACGCCGGCAGCACTGTCAATCTGAGCCTGCAGAACAAGGCCGAGTTGACCGGCCAGTTGCAGAATGTTTCCAGTTTGAGCGTAGGCAACACGTCCAATTGGAACATGACCGGCGACAGCCAGGTGGGTGCGCTGAACATGGCCGGTGGTACGGTGACCATGGGTGCGGCGAATGAGTTTTACCAACTGAACCTTCAGACGCTTTCCGGCGACGGCACCTTTGTCATGGGCACCAACTTTGACGAGGGCAAAACCGACTTCATCAATGTAACCGGCGAAGCCACGGGTAACCACAGCCTGGCGCTCGCAGCCAGCGGCAGCGAACTGGTCAAAACCCAGGTTGTGCACACCGGCGGCGGTGATGCGGCGTTCTCCCTTGAGGGCGGCCCGGTCGACATGGGTGCCTATGCCTACAACCTGAAACAGGAAGGCAATGACTGGTTTCTGGACACGCAAACCCGTGTAGTCAGCCGCAGTGCCCGCCTGGTGACGTCATTGTTCAACACCCCGGTGACCACCATGACTGCCGAAGAGGGTTCGCTGCGCGCCCGTATGGGTGAGCTGCGCTACTCCCCGCACAGCACCGGTCTCTGGATCCGTGGTTTCGGCAGTCAATATGATGTGTCCCAGAGTTCGGGCACCGGTTACACGCAGAACCTGCAAGGTTTTTCCATCGGTGCTGACATGCCGCTGGGTGACAGCCAATGGAAAGTGGGTGTATTCGGCGGCCACAGTAATTCTGACGTGAACCCGGCTCGCGGCGCTGCCGGTACCGTCAAGAGCTACTTCCTGGGTACTTATGCCACCTGGATGGACGAAGAGAGCGGTTTCTATTTTGATGCCGTCGCCAAAGCCAACCGGTTCCAGAACCAGGCCAAGGCAACCCTCAGTGACAACACGTCCACCAAGGGTGGCTACAACAACGTAGGCGGTGGTCTATCGGCTGAAGTCGGCCGTCATATCAAGCTCGGTGAGAGTTCCTTTATTGAACCTTACGGCCGACTGTCGACGATTGTGGTCCAGGGTGGCACGTACAGCCTGAAAAACGGTTTGCAAGTGGAAGGTGAGCGCACCCGCTCAAGGACCGCCGAGGCCGGCGCAACCGTTGGCCACGAGTTCCAACTCGATGATGGCACGCTGATCAAGCCTTACCTGCGTGCGGCAGTGGTTCATGAGTTTGCCAACAACAATAAGGTCACGGTCAACAACCAGACCTTCAACAATGACTTGTCGGGCTCGCGTGCCAAGTACGGTGCCGGTGTGGCGGTGTCGTTTACCCAGGACCTGCAGGCGCATGTCGACCTGGAGACCAGCACCAGTGACAAAATCAAGCAAAAAGCCTCTGTTAACGTTGGCCTGCGTTATGCTTTCTAAATAGACAGAGAAACGCTGATAAAAAAGCCCTGATTGCAAGATCAGGGCTTTTTTTGTCTTCCACGGAGCAGGCTGGCTCAAACGGTTAATTCAAATTCAACGTCCAGCTTAAGCTGTGGATCTCGAGTGGTGGCATACACAGAACCGTTGACGGCGAATGGGTGATCACTGATTTTTTTCAGCGTCAGGGTTCCTTCAAGATATTGATAAGCTTCGGGGTTTTCCGCTCTTTTAAATTGAACCCACACTGTTTCAGTTTTGGAACCATGTAACAGCTTTGGTTCGTCATCGGTGATTGCTTTAGGGAACTTGATATAAAGCTCCTCGGAACTGTCCCTATCGTCTCGATGAATCGCGGTCAATGCGATGGAATTATCTGTTTGCTCGACCTGAGCGGTCGTGGTTTCAAATGAATGTTTGCCAATAGTACCTTTGAACTGCGCCTTCTGGGCATTCGTCGATGAGCTGTTTTTTACTGACATAATCGTCTCTCCGTTCATGATGATTATACGAAAGCCAGAAGCGCTATTGCTTCTGTCTACTCTATAAGGCCGCAAAAATAAGAGTTAGGTAACTGTCAGAAGTCACAGTTTACAAAAGTTTATTTGGCTGCTAGTTGTGGCCCTGATGAAAAGGGCATCTGCGCAGAACCGCACACTCTATTTTTGAATGCCTGATGCCATTAAAGGCTTTTTTCGGGTGGTGTCTACTGTCGAAGTTGACAGTCTAAAAAATATTTTTTAATAGCCTTTTTAAAGCCCCGGTGTTCAGGGCTCAGCTAAACAGGCCCGCTGCAATATTGATCGAGAAGCCCAGAATTGCCGTATTGAACAGAAAACCGATCAAAGACTGCCCCAGCACCACCTTGCGCATACCCCGTGTGGCCACGCCGACATCCGCCGTTTGCACCGCCACGCCAATGGTGAAGGAGAAGTACAGGAAGTCCCAGTAATTGGGGTTACGCAGCCCTTCGGCAAAGCGCAGTGCGGGCTCGTCGCCTTCCCAGGTGTAGAACAGGCGGGCGTAATGCACACTGAAAATTACCCCGGTCAGCAACCATGAACCAATCACCGTCAGGCCGGTAAAACCGTAGTGCAGCAGGCGCGCCGTGTTGTCCAGGTCTTTGCTGCCCACCAGGTTCACCGTGATGGTCGCAAGGCTGGCAATCGCCGCAATGCACACCATAAACAGCACCAGCCCGGCGTTTTCATCCTCGATCTCGGCGATGCGCTTTACATCGTCGGCACGCGAGCGGCTGGCCAGCCACAGCATCAGCGCCAGGTAGGTCCAGACCCCGGCGTTCCAGCCAATCAGGATTTTGCTGATCAGCGTATCGGCCGGCGCCAGAATGCCCACGGCAAGGCCAAGGACGGCGGCGGATGAGAGGCGAGGGTGGGTGCGGGCGAGGAAGGCCATACGTGCTCACAACAGGGGAGGTTGTGAGCACCATAGCGCATTCAGGCGGACTTGATCATGAACTGTACGATGACCCTCTGTGGGAGCGGCGGTTCGACGCTTCGACTTGCTCGCGAAAGCGGTGTGTCAGACAGCACATCCGATACTGACACACCGCTTTCGCGAGCAAGCCCGCTCCCACATTTTGATCGAGTTCGGCTGCGTTAATCCGTCTTGTGACGCCTGCGCACCAGCTTCATCACCACCACAAAGAACACCGGCACAAACACCACCGCGAGCGTCGCGGTGATCATCCCGCCGATTACGCCTGTACCAATCGCCTGCTGGCTGGCCGAGCTGGCGCCGGTGGCAATCGCCAATGGCACCACACCGAGGATAAACGCCAGCGAGGTCATGATGATCGGCCGCAACCTAAGCCGTGCGGCTTTCAGGGTGGCGTCGATCAGGTCCTCACCCTGGTCAACCAGGTCTTTGGCAAACTCGATGATCAGAATCGCGTTCTTCGCCGACAAACCGATGATGGTGATCAGGCCGACCTTGAAGAACACATCGTTAGGCATGCCGCGCAAGGCTACCGCCAAGACGGCGCCAAGCACACCCAGCGGCACCACGAGCAACACCGAGGTCGGTATCGACCAGCTTTCATACAACGCCGCCAGGCACAGGAACACGATCAGCAGCGACAGGCCCAACAGCAACGGCGCCTGGGAGCCGGACAACCGCTCCTGCAACGACAGCCCGGTCCATTCCTGGCCCAGGCCCGCCGGCAATTGGCTGACCAGGCGCTGGATTTCTTCCATGGCCTCACCGGTACTGTGCCCCGGCGCCGCCTCGCCGCTGATGGAGATGGCCGGGTAGCCGTTGTAGCGCGTCAGTTGCGCCGGGCCTTGGGTCCAGCTGGCTTCAACAAACGATGACAGGGGGACCATCTTGCCGGCGTTATTGCGCACGTTGATCTTCATCAAGTCCGCCACCTGGCTGCGCTGGTCGCCTTCGGCCTGCACCACCACACGCTGCATGCGGCCCTGGTTGGGGAAGTCGTTGACATAGGCCGAACCGATGGCCGACGACAACACATTACCCACATCGGCAAACGATACGCCCAAGGCGTTGGCTTGCTTGCGATCCACCTGCAACTGCACTTGCGGTGCTTCGGCCAAGGCACTTTCGCGCACGTTGGCCAGGATCGGGCTTTTTTCCGCGGCGGCCAGTAACTCCGTACGCGCTTGCATCAACGCGGCATGGCCGACGCCGCCACGGTCCTGCAAGCGGAACTCGAAGCCGCTGGAAGTGCCCAGGCCGTCCACCGGCGGCGGCAGAATCGCGTAGGCAATCGCATCCTTTAGCTCACTGAACGCGGCGTTGGCACGGTCGGCAATTGCCGAGGCCGAATCTTCGCTGCTGCGCTGCGACCAATCCTTGAGCGTGGTAAACGCCAGCGCCGCGTTCTGCCCGGAACCGGAGAAGCTGAAACCCATGATCATGGTGGTATCGCCCACCCCAGGTTCGCCGGCGTTGTGCGCTTCGATCTGCTCGGCCACCTGCACCGTGCGGTTCTTGCTCGCGCCCGGCGGCAGCTGGATATCGGTGATGGTGTAACCCTGGTCTTCCACCGGCAGGAATGAGGAGGGCAGGCGACTGAACATCCACCCCAGGCCCACCAGCAGCACCAGATAAATCAGCAGGTAGCGGCCGCTGCGCTTGAGGGCATAGGCCACCCAGCCTTCATAGCGGTCGGTGAGGCGCTCAAAGCGCGTGTTGAACCAGCCGAAGAAGCCGCCCTTGGCATGGTGTTCGCCCTTGGCGATCGGCTTGAGCAAGGTGGCGCACAGCGCCGGCGTCAAGGTCAGGGCCAGGAACGCCGAGAACAGGATCGAGGTGGCCATCGACAGCGAGAACTGCTGGTAGATCACACCCACCGAACCCGGCATGAACGCCATCGGCAGGAACACCGCCACCAGCACCAAGGTGATACCAACGATGGCGCCGGTGATCTGGCCCATGGCTTTTTTCGTCGCGTCCTTGGGCGACAGGCCCTCGGTGGCCATGATGCGCTCGACGTTTTCGACCACCACAATCGCATCGTCCACCAGGATGCCAATGGCCAGCACCATACCGAACATGGTCAGCACGTTGATAGAGAAACCCAGCAACAGCATGGTGGCGAAGGTGCCCATCAGTGCAATCGGCACCACCAGAGTGGGGATCAAGGTGTAGCGCACGTTTTGCAGGAACAGGAACATCACCGCAAACACCAGCGCCATCGCCTCCAGCAAGGTGTAGACCACCTTGGTGATCGAGACTTTGACGAACGGCGACGTGTCGTAAGGGATCTTGTACTCCACGTTGGCCGGGAAATAGCGCGACAGCTCGTCCATCTTCGCCCGCACCAGGGTGGCGGTGTTCAGCGCGTTGGCGCCGGGCGACAGTTGCACACTGACGGCGGTCGACGGCTTGCCGTTCAGGCGCGTGGAGAACTGGTATTCCTGGCTGCCGACTTCCACCCGCGCCACATCGCCGATGCGCACGGTGGAGCCGTCGGGGTTGGCCTTGAGCACGATGTCGGCAAATTCCGCCGGGGTCGACAGCTGGCCCTTGACCAGGATCGCGGCGGTGATTTCCTGGGTCTTGGTGCCCGGCAAATCGCCAATGCTGCCCGCCGAAACCTGGGCGTTCTGCGCGCTGATTGCGGCATTCACGTCGGCCGGTGTCAGGTTGAAAGCGATCAGCTTCTGCGGGTCGATCCAGATACGCATGGCACGTTCGGCGCCATACAGCTGGGCCTTGCCCACGCCGTCCAGGCGCTTGAGCTCGTTCATCACGTTGCGCGCCAGGTAATCGCTGAGCGCTACGTCGTCGAGCTTGCCGTCGTTGGAGGTCAGGGTCACCAGCAGCAGGAAGCCGGCGGAGACTTTCTCCACCTGCAAACCTTGCTGGGTCACCGCTTGCGGCAAGCGTGGCTCTACCGCTTTAAGACGGTTTTGCACATCCACCTGGGCCATTTCCGGGTTGGTGCCCGGCTGGAAGGTCGCGGTGATGGTGGCCGAGCCCAGGCTGCTCTGGGATTCGAAGTACAGCAAGTGATCGGCACCGTTAAGCTCCTGCTCGATCAGGCTGACCACGCTTTCATCCAGGGTCTGGGCCGAGGCGCCCGGATACACCGCATAGATCTCCACTTTCGGCGGCGCAACGTTGGGGTACTGAGCCACCGGCAACTGCGGGATGGCGAGCGCGCCGGCCAGCAGAATAAACAGGGCCACCACCCAGGCGAAAATCGGGCGGTCAATAAAGAACTGCGGCATGGCGGGTTATTCCTTGACTGGCTGGCCGGAGGCGGGACTGTCGTCCACCTCGACTTTTTCACCGGGGCGCGCGTGTTGCAGGCCTTCGACGACGATGCGGTCACCGGGCTTGAGGCCGCTGCTGACGATCCAGCGGTCCTCGATCACCGCGCCCAGTTCCACCGGCTGCTGGCTGATGGTTTGCTCGGCGTCCAGCAGCAGCACCATCGGGATGCCGGCGCTGTCACGGGTGATGGCGCGTTGCGGCACGCTGATACCTTGCTTGTCCACGGCCTGTTCAAGGCGCACACGCACAAAACTGCCCGGCAACAGGTCGAGGTCCGGGTTGGGGAATTCGCTGCGCAGGATGATCTGCCCGGTGCCCGGGTCGACGCTGATTTCGGCAAACAGCAGCTTGCCCGGCAACGGATACAGGCTGCCGTCGTCCTGGATCAGCGTGGCCTTGGCCTGGTCCTGGCCGACCTGCTTCAAGCTGCCGGAGCGGAAGGCGCGGCGCAGGTCATTGAGTTCGCGGGTCGACTGGGTGAGGTCGGCGTGGATCGGGTCCAACTGCTGGATGATCGCCAGCGGCGTGGCCTCGTTCTGGCCGACCAGCGCACCTTCGGTTACCAGCGCACGCCCGATGCGCCCGGAAATCGGCGCGGTAACGGTGGCGTAGCCCAGGTTCAACCGGGCGCGTTCGACTGCGGCCTTGTTGGCGGCGACTTCGGCGTTGGTCTGGCGCACGGCGGCGCGGGCGTTGTCGTAGTCCTGGCCGCTGATGGCGTTGCCTTCGACCAACTGGCTGTAGCGCTGCTCTTGCAGGCGCGCCTGGAACGCATTGGCTTCGGCCTTGCTCAGGTTGGCCTGGGCGCTGTCCAGGTCGGCCTTGAACGGCGCCGGGTCGATGCGAAACAGCACATCGCCCTGTTTGACGTCGTGGCCTTCCTTGAATACGCGCTGCATCACGACGCCGGCGACCCGTGCGCGCACTTCGGCAATGCGCGGTGCAGCAATACGCCCGCTCAATTCGCTGGTGATCGACAGGGGCTTGGCTTGCAGGGTTTCGATGCGCACTTTGGCCAGTGGCGCCTCTGGCGCTTCATCGGCCGACTGGCCACAGCCACTCAGGGCCAGCGTCAGGGCCAGCAGGCAAAACGGCGCAAACAGATTCTTCGACATGCTCATATCCCAATATTGACTGGCGCATCCTAAAGACACCTGCGCCGTGGTGCTGTGAAGCTGTGTAGGCCGTGTGTGAAGAAGTGTAAGGTGCGGCGCGCTGCGCGACGGGGGCGTATATCCTTGCACAATCCTGCAACACACCAACAAACTGCATTATTTGGAAACACCATGCCCAACATCCTCCTGGTGGAAGACGACGCCGCACTCTCCGAGCTGATTGCCAGCTACCTGGAACGCAATGGCTACCACGTCAACGTGCTCAGCCGTGGCGACCATGTGCGCGAACGGGCGCGCCTTAACCCGCCGGACCTGGTGATCCTCGACCTGATGCTGCCCGGCCTCGACGGCTTGCAGGTGTGCCGCCTGCTGCGTGCCGACTCGGCGGGCCTGCCGATTCTAATGCTCACCGCCCGCGATGACAGCCACGATCAGGTGCTGGGCCTGGAGATGGGCGCCGACGACTATGTCACCAAGCCTTGCGAGCCGCGCGTGCTGCTTGCCCGTGTACGCACCTTGCTGCGCCGCAGCAGTTTGTCCGAACCGCAGGTGGCCAACGACCAGATCGTCATGGGCAACCTGTGCATCGACCTGTCGGAGCGCACCGTGACCTGGCGCGAGCAGGCGGTGGAGCTGTCCAGCGGTGAGTACAACCTGCTGGTGGTGCTGGCCCGGCATGCCGGTGAAGTGCTCAGCCGTGACCAGATCCTGCAACGCCTGCGCGGTATCGAGTTCAATGGCACCGACCGCTCGGTGGACGTGGCCATTTCCAAGCTGCGCCGCAAGTTCGACGACCACGCAGGCGAGGCGCGCAAGATCAAGACCGTGTGGGGCAAGGGCTACCTGTTCAGCCGTTCCGAGTGGGAATGCTGATCGATGTTTCGTGTACTGCTGCGCCTCTACCTGATCACCATCATTACCTTCAGTGCCGCGATCTTCCTGATTCCCAAACTGGTGATTCAGCTGTTTGAACACCGCTACATGGACTACAACGTCGAACAGACCCGTGGCCTGCAAAAGCTGATCGTCAAGCAGTATCTGCGCGCGCCGGTGGAGCGTTGGTCGCACGTGACCGAGCAACTGAACCGGGATTTCGCACCGCTGCAAGTCAAGTTGCTGCTGCGCCAGGACGCCAGCTATACGCCTGAGGAGGAGCAACTGCTGGAGCACGGCAAGCCGGTGATCCGCCTGGGCGAGTGGGGCTGGATGGAAGACATCAGCTCGCCGATCAACCAGCAGTTTGCGGTGAAACTGAGCATCCCGCCGGACCCGCTGGACATGAACCTGTTGTACTGGTCGATGAACGTACTGATTGGCGCCGCCTTGCTTGCTTGCCTGTTGTTCTGGCTGCGCCCGCACTGGCGCGACCTGGAGCGCCTGAAAAGCACCGCCGCGCAATTGGGCAGGGGGAACCTCAGTGAGCGCACACAGATTCCCGCCAGCTCCAACATTGGCAGCCTGGCGTCGGTGTTCGACACCATGGCCGATGACATCGAAGGCCTGCTCAACCAGCAGCGCGACTTGCTCAACGCCGTGTCCCATGAACTGCGCACGCCGCTGACGCGCCTGGACTTCGGCCTGGCCCTGGCGCTGTCCGAAGACTTGCCCCAGGCCAGCCGCGAGCGCCTGCAAAGCCTGGTGGCGCATATTCGCGAGCTGGACGAACTGGTGCTGGAATTACTTTCCTACAGCCGCCTGCAAAACCCGGCGCAGTTGCCGGAGCGGGTCGACGTGGTGCTCGATGAGTTTATCGACAGCGTGCTGGGCAGCGTCGATGACGAACTGGAAAACCCCGAGATCGTCATCGACGTCGCGCTCGACTGCGCGGTGGAGCGTTTCAGCCTCGACCCTCGTCTCACGGCAAGGGCGTTGCAAAACCTGTTGCGCAATGCCACGCGCTATTGCGACATGCGCATCCAGGTGGGGGTCAAGGTGTGTGCCGACGGCTGTGAAATCTGTGTGGACGATGACGGCATCGGCATCCCCGTGGAGCAGCGCGAGCGTATCTTCGAACCCTTCTATCGCCTCGACCGCAGCCGCGACCGCGCCACCGGCGGCTTTGGCCTTGGCCTGGCGATCAGCCGGCGCGCCATGGAAGCCCAGGGCGGCACCTTGACGGCCCTGGCCTCGCCGCTCGGCGGGGCGCGGTTCCGGGTGTGGTTGCCCAGCTAAAACCGATCAAAGCACTTTGACCGCGCGGCCGATGGCCTGGATCGGCCCGGTCGGCTTGCCGGTCGGCGAGCCCTGCGGGTCTTCCAGGGTCAGCTCGAACAGCTGGTTGGGCGTGAGCGGCGGCAGCTTGTCCAGCGGCACCGACAAGGTTTGCCCAGGCTTGACCAACCCCAACGAAACCGGAGCCTGCCAGCCGTCGCCTTTGGTCCAGAATTGCAGGGCTTTGTCGCTCGGTACCTGCATCACGGCCAACGGAATCAGTTGGATCTGCTGATTATGGCTGGCCTGGATCACCCAGCCGGGCGCCTGGCTCTGTGGCGCTACCAGCACCACCACAAAGGTTGGTTCTGCCACGGGTGGGCGGGTCAGCAACAGCGCGGCCAACACCAGAGTGGTCACCAGGCCAGCGCCGGCCAACCCACGCCAGAGTGCCAGCAGGTTCCACCACGGCACGTCAGTATTCTGGTTGGCCGTGCTGCGTTCGATGCGCCGCCACAGTTGCGCGGACGGCGGCACAGGCTCGGCCAAGGCGGTCAGCGGCAGCAGGCGCTGCTCCCAGGCATCCACCGCCGCACGCAGCTCGCTGTCATGTTTCAAGCGTTGCTCGACCTCGGCGCGTTGCTCGGCGGGCAAGGTGCCCAACACATATTCGCTGGCGAGTTCATCCAGTGGGTTGCTCATGCCATGCACTCGCGCAGTGCGACGAGGCTCCGTTTGATCCAGGCTTTGACGGTGCCCAGGGGCGTGTCCAGTTTCCGGGCGATTTCGCTGTGGGAATAACCGTCGACATAGGCGTGAAGAATGCACGTGCGACGGGTCGGGTCGAGTTGTTCCAGGCAGCGGTACACCTGACCTTCTCGGGCGCTGAATTCGAAGCTGTCATGGGCGGCGGCGATCTGCTCGTGTTCATCACTCAAGGCCACCTCCCGGTAATGATTGCGCACGGCATTGAGCGCCAGGTGCCGGGTGATGCTGAACACCCAGCCCCGCGCCGAACCACGGCTTGGGTCGAAACTGTCAGCGCCGCGCCAGACCTTGATAAACGCGTCATGCACGACATCCTCAGCCAGGGCTTTGTCGCGCACAATGCGCAACGCCACGCCGAGCAAGCGGCTGCTGTCCTCGGCATAGAGTTGGCGCAAGGCGCGCTGGTCGCCACGGGCACACGCCGCCAGGCAGGCTTCATAATCAAACAAACACGGCATCCTTAAAAAGGCTGGGTCCTGTGGCGAGCGCACTCGCCACAGGCAGCGTAGCCGAGTTTGCTCAGTTGGCCGCCCAGAAGATGTAATCGGCCTGGTACTTCACCACGGCCTGCTGGCCTTTGTTCGCCGCCGTGCATTCGCTGCTCGGCGCCACGCCGCCTTTAAGCGCGACCCGCTGGATATAACTGACGCCGCTCATGGCACCTTTACCTTCGGCCGGGTTGGCCTTGACCAGTTGATAGGGCAGGTTGCCGGCACTCGAAGGCGCTACCGCCAGTTGGGTGCCGGTGATTTTCGAGCCGTCCTGGGCTTGCCAGGTGGCGGGCGGGCCGAAGTAGTTGCCCACCGGCTTGCCGCTGCGGTCATTCAACACGGCTTTGGGGCCGACAAAGAACCATTCGGTCTGGCCGACGGCGTTGGCTTTGTCGCGGCATTCGTAGGTGATTTCGCCGACCCCGGTGGTTTCCATCGCAATCTTGTGCCCATCCGGCACCTTGATGCTGTCAGGCAAGCCGGTCTGGGCGAAAGCCGCAGGCGCGACGGTGAGTGCAGCCGTGAGGCAAAGCAGTGCTTTTGCGTTCATGGGTAGTGCTCCATTTGAGTAAAAAGCGGGGTGACTGCAAGGACTACACGCCACACGCACGATTGGATGCACGGATTAGAAAATAAACTTCAGAGGGCGCACACTGTGCGCCCCGCTTTACCTGAGGAGAGAGTCGCAATGACCGGTGTTCACACGTCTGCTCAACAAGGTTTTTCGACCCAGGCCGTCACCTACGCCCAAGGTCGGCCGGATTATCCCCGCCAACTCACCGGCTGGCTGACCGATACACTGCGGATCAACCCACAGTCGACCGTGATCGACCTGGGCGCCGGCACCGGCAAGTTCACGCGCTTGCTCAGCACCCTGGCGCCCAGCCTGATTGCCGTCGAGCCGGTCGAGGCCATGGGCGCGCAATTGAGCAAAGTGTTGCCGGATGTGCGTTTGCTCAGTGGCACCGCTGAAGCTATCCCATTGCCGGATGCCAGCGCCGATGCGCTGGTGTGTGCGCAAGCCTTCCACTGGTTCTCCACCGAGGCCGCACTGGCAGAGATCCACCGCGTGCTCAAGCCCGATGGCCGCCTGGGCCTGGTGTGGAATGTGCGCGATGAATCGGTGGATTGGGTTGCGGCCATCACCGAAATCATTACCCCCTATGAAGGCGACACGCCGCGGTTTCATACAGGGCGTTGGCGCGAAGCCTTCACGGGTGAGTATTTTTCCGCACCTGAAATGAGCTGTTTTGCCTATCAGCATGTGGGCAGCGCCCAGGAAGTGATCATGGATCGCTTCCTCTCTGTGAGTTTCATCGCGGCGCTGCCGGCGGCGCAAAAGGCCACGGTGACTGAGCAATTGCGCCAGTTGATCGACACGCACCCGGCGTTGCGCGGGCGTGACACCGTGGCGTTTCCGTATCAGACCCAGGCCTACGTCTGCCATCGGCTGGCAGAAAAAGCATAAAGTCAGATCATATTGATATAAGTCGTTATAAGAAAAATCGCTATCCTGCGGCCAGAATTTTATAAGGCCGCGGGTAGTTGTAATGGATGTGGGCAATGTTGGTTTTGTAGTCGCTGGCCTGATCGTTGGTTTTATCGTCGGCATGACCGGTGTCGGCGGCGGTTCCCTGATGACGCCGATCCTGTTGTGGTTCGGGATCAACCCGGCCACTGCCGTGGGCACTGACTTGCTGTACGCCGCCATCACCAAGTCCGGTGGTGTGCTGGTGCACAGCAAAAACAGGAATATCGACTGGACCATCACCGGCTGGCTGACCTTGGGCAGCGTGCCGGCGGTTTTGCTGACCCTGTGGTTCCTGGCCAGCCTGCACACAGACCCCAGCGCGATGAATGCGGTGATCAAGCAGGCGCTGGGTTTTGTGCTGCTGTTGACGGCACTGGCGATACTGTTCAAGAAAAGCCTGCTGGCGTTTGCTCAGCGACATGCCGGTGATGATTACCACATGAGCCCGCGTAACCTCAACGCACTCACGGTGCTCACCGGGGCGATCCTGGGCACCATGGTGGCGTTGACCTCCATTGGCGCGGGTGCGCTTGGGACTGTGGCGTTGTTTATCTTGTATCCGTTCCTGGCCACGCGGCGTTTGGTCGGTACCGAGATCGCCCACGCCGTGCCGCTGACCTTGGTGGCGGGCCTGGGGCATGCCAGCATGGGCAATATGGATTGGCACTTGCTGGGCTTTTTGCTGATGGGGTCGTTGCCGGGGATTTACCTGGGCAGCCACATGACCGGCAAGGTCCCGGACGGCGTTTTGCGACCGTGTCTGGCGATTATGTTGATGACTATCGGGTATAAGCTCGCGTTCTGAGTGGTACACAGGTCAAGTGTGGGCGCTGGCTTTAGGTGTGCATATCCATTTCTGCGGTAACGGCTGATATTGGTTCCGCTCTTACAGCGGGTCACTTTTGTAAAGACACAAAAGTAACCAAAAAGTCTTCGCCCCAACACTCGGTGCCTCGCTATGGCTCGGCATGCCCGCAATCCGCCAGTGATTTGGGGGGTCGCC
>NZ_CBFHAZ010000077.1:0-29507 GCF_965653655.1 Pseudomonas onubensis
GACTGGTCTCAATACTGGATACGATAAACCGGCTTAATCGCATAACCTGAACCGCCGTATACGGAACCGTACGTACGGTGGTGTGAGAGGACGGCGGATGTGAATCCGCCTCCTACTCTATGCCTGCAATACAGTGTTGGCAACACCACAAACAACTGTGGGAGCTGGCTTGCCTGCGATAGCGGTGGATCAGTCACCAAATACAGTGATTGAACTACCGCTATCGCAGGCAAGCCAGCTCTTATCAAACAAAAAATAACCCATTGTTTTTGCTCTTAAAAATCAAGCCGCTTTAACCAGCTGCAACCCCAACTCCCACATTTTTAAACCTGTGCAGTCATACCGACCGCATCAAGGCTCAAGCAACCAACGAATACACCAACGCTGTAATCGCCACCAACCCTACCGCCGTCACAAACACATTTGACGCCTGCCCGCGGTACTTGGCCATGGCCGGTACTTTGCGGATGGCGTACATCGGCATCAGGAACAGGATCGAGGCGATGATCGGGCCGCCCAGCGTTTCAATCATGCCGAGAATGCTCGGGTTGAGCGTGGCGACCAGCCAGCACACTACCAGCATGAACGCGGCGGTCATGCGGTCCAGGGACTTGGCAGCCGGACGACGCCCGGTTTTCAATACCAACCCCTTAAGGCCTTCACTGGCACCGATGTAGTGGCCCAGGAACGACTTGGCAATCGCCACGAACGCAATCAACGGCGCGGCGAAGGCGATGGTCGGGTTGTCAAAGTGGTTGGCCAGGTACGACAGGATCGACAGGTTCTGCGCTTTTGCTTCGGCCAGCTGTGCCGGCGACAGGGTCAGTACGCAGCTGAACACGAAGAACAGCACCATTGCCACCATCAACAGGTGCGCGCGGCACAGGATCTGCGAGCTGCGCTCATCGGCATTGGCGCCGTACTGGCGTTTCTGGTCAACCGCGAAGGCCGAGATGATCGGCGAATGGTTGAACGAGAACACCATCACCGGAATCGCCAGCCACAAGGTATTGAGCAGCGCAGACGGCGCCGGGACTTCGTTGGCAGTGCTGAGAATGCCACCGGTCCAGTGCGGGACCAGGTACACCGCCAGGAACAGCAAGGCGACGATAAACGGATACACCATCAGGCTCATGGCCTTGACGATCACTTGCTCGCCGCAACGCACCACGGCCAGCAGGCCGAGGATCAGCACAAAGGCCAGGATCGCGCGTGGCGGCGGCATGATGTGCAGTTGGTGCTCCATGAAACTGCTGACCGTATTGGTCAGGGCCACGCTGTAGATCAGCAGGATCGGGAAGATGGCGAAGAAGTACAGCAAGGTGATCAGCGCACCGGCCTTGAGGCCGAAATGCTCTTCGACCACATCGGTGATGTCGGAGCCGGCACGGCCGGACAACACGAAGCGCGTCAGGCCACGGTGAGCGAAGAACGTCATCGGGAACGCCAGCAATGCCAGGATCACCAGGGGCCAGAAGCCGCCCAGGCCCGCGTTGATCGGCAAAAACAAAGTACCGGCGCCAATGGCGGTGCCGAACAGGCCAAGCATCCAGGTGGTGTCCTGGCGGCTCCAGCTTGTGAGGGTTGCAGGTGTCGTTGCATAGCGTTCGTCGACGCTATTGGCCTGATCATTCATCCGGTCGGATCTCCGCATTTACACGGCCGGGGCGAGTCAGAAAAACCTGACAGGCAGCGCCTCGACCATAGAAGGGGCCGGATTGTCCGGGATTCTCTCGAAGAAGCAAAGACTTAGCTGAGGAATGGTTGAGCGGCGCAGCCGCTCAAGGAGGGGTGCGGACGGCAGCTTTCAGGGGCTTGCGCAGGTTATGGAGCCGCCCCAAATCCGTTAAAAAAGCAACTTACAAGAAGTGTCCGACATTAAAACCAGACACACCCTACATCTAAATTATTTTTCCACTGAAATAGACTCTTAACTGTTACAGGACCATACATAACCATTGAGTCGCCGCCAGAGCACAAACTAAGATCGCCCCGCCCCTCGCACAAAAAAACTTGCCATGCTCTTTGTCAACAGCCCCAGGAGTTAAAGAATGAGAACACTCAGTGTTGTATTAACCGGCCTGTTTCTAATCGGTTTATTTAAATCCAGCGACAGTTACGCAACGGTAACCGAACCTGAAAGGGATGTGCAGGCGCTGGCCTCTTCCCCGCAATGGCTGACCACCAAAGTCTATATCGAGGGTGCGCCAGACAAAGACGTCAAGGCCAACTACCCCGGCGTGGTGGGCATATCAATGTGGGACCCGCAGCGCAACCGCTATGAGTTCTTCTACGCGGATACCGGGCTTTCAAAATACGCCGATGGCGGTGGCGGCTACTTCCTGGTCACCGGCGACAAGAACACCCATATTCTGGTGCCCGATGTGGGCCAGGTCAAAACCGTGGTCAGGCGCCTGGAAAAACTCGACAAGAACGAGTTCACCTACTCTCGTGAAGTACCTCGCGACATGGTTGCCAACAACCCTCCTGTTCGAATCTATGTCGTGCATGCGCCTTATATCGGCCCGATAAAAACGGCGCTGTCGAACTAGTCAGCGCTCACGCCTGACGCGACGCCCCTTACATTCATAGCCTGCGAGGTACCCAAGATGAATCCCAGTAACGCTCTCACGTCACTGTTAATACCTGTGCTGTTGACGGTTGCTTTGTTGCCCGCAGCAGCCACTGCCAACACCGCCGCGCCCGCCAGCGTAAACACTGTGGCGGCCACAGCTGATAACGCTGTTATGTTAACGGTGTTTCTCAAACATGATCAGTCGCGGCCCTTGAGCGAACTGAAGACACAATTGGCCAAGCAGGCGTTTCACACGGCATTTCCTCCTGCCGGGGTTGAAGTGGTCAGTTGGAATGTAACCATGGGCATCGGACAGATCGTGGTGCTACGCCTGCCGGCTTCGCGCCTGGTAGAGGTCAATCTGGCGATAGAGCGCACTGCCTGGGGCGTCTACACAACGGAATTTTATCCTACCTATGATTTCAGGCCGATCGCGCAAACAGAGCAGATCCAGGCGCGGCAGGCGGATACTGCTCAGTAATGGCAGTGTGGCGGCTGCCGCATGAGGAAGCTGCTGCATCGTGCGGAGAATACATTCCACAACAAATCTATTTTCGAATCGGCCCCGTTACTGTACTTTTCAATCAGTATCCGCCTGCATCCTGAGAGCCCCGCCATGCCTCGCGTCTCCCGTAAACAAGCCGAACTCAACCGCGAAATCATCGTGGAGGCTGCCACGCATCTGTTTCGTGAGCGCGGGTTGCACGGTATCAGCCTGTCAGACGTAATGGCCGCAGCCGGCCTGACCCACGGCGGTTTCTATGGGCACTTCGCGTCCAAAGAGGCATTGGCGACGGAGGCGTGCCAAAAGGCATTCGAGCAAGCGAACCTGGGCTGGCAGGAAAAAATCAGCCGCAGTGATGATGTGCGCGCCGCCCGTGAAGCCATTTTGCGCCCGTATTTTTCCACCCACCACCGTGACAACCCTGGCGACGGCTGCCCCATCTCGGCCTTCACCCCGGACATGTGCCATGAGCCCGCTGACACGGCGTTGCAACACACCTTTATTGAGGGTGTTGAACAGTCACTGCAGGTTTTTGCACAGCTTCAGGACGAAGACCGTCAGGCGATGCTCGCCAAGTACGCAATGATGATTGGTGCCGTCACGCTCGCCCGTGCGACGCGCGGCAGCAGCTTGTCAGATGAATTCCTCGAAGCGGCAAGAAACACTCTGCTGCCAGCGTGAAAGTCTGAAAGCGCCGTTGACAGCCACACGCCCGCCCCAGCATGATCGGGCCATGCACCTCATTCAGCGCTGCCTCACCCGTACCACCACCACAACCGCTTATGGCGGGTCGTGCGGTGGCTGTGGGTGCGTAAGCTAAAGACCCCCAGAACACCCCAAGGCCCCGCCAGCAATGGACGGGGCCTTTTTATTACCCCGCCCGCTGGCCACTGCAAGGAGCAAGACCATGGCAAACGCCCTGTTGATCATCGATATGCAAACCGGTTTATACGACGGGCCGGAACAGCCCTTCGAGCGCGAGCGCGTGCTGGGCACCATCAACCAGCTTATCCAGCGCGCCCGCAAGGCCAACGCGCCCCTCTTTGTCGCTCGCCACACTGGCCCGACGGGGTCGCCGATTGCGGCTGGCAGCCCACTCTGGCAACTGTGGCACGGCCTCGACGTGGACGAGGCCCGCGACCACCTGTTCAATAAAACCCGCCCCAGTTGCTTCCTGGGCACTGAGCTGGCACAACAACTGGCAGCGGCGCAGGTCGATGAGTTGGTGGTGGTCGGCATGAAAACCCAGTTTTGCATCGACACCACGTGCCGAGTGGCGGTGGAGCTTGGGTTTTCGGTGGTACTGCCCGAAGACTGCCATACCTGCATGGACACGCCGACGTTGCCGGCCAAGGCGATCATCGAGCATCACAATGCAACCTTGGCGGGGGCATTTGTGAAGCGGGTGAAAGCCCAGGTCGTCGAGTTCTAGCCGCGCCCGTGCGGGATTTTTTCTGATTGAACAAATCGTTCCGTCTTACAAATCCCGCATACTCCTTCTATCAAACCCTTCAGGAAGAGCCTTCCGATGTCCACCACTGTTCTGGTCCTGGTTGAAACCATCAACGAATACCTGCAAATCATCGAGAGCAATGACTTTCATGTGATTCTGGCACCCACACCGGCCGAACGTGCCCAAGCGATCAAGACCCACGGCGCGCAGATCAAGGCGGTACTCACCCGCGGCCCGCTGGGACTGTATGCCGAGGAAATCGCCGCGCTGCCGCTGCTGGAAATCATCTGTGTAATCGGCGCCGGCTATGAGCACGTGGACCTGCAGGCAGCGAGCAATCGCGGGATCGTGGTCACCAACGGCGCCGGCGTTAATGCGCCGTCAGTGGCAGACCATGCCATGGCCTTGCTGCTGTCACTGGTGCGCGGCATTCCCCAGACCGATGCGGCAGTGCGGCGCGGTGAATGGCCGAAAGTGATGCGCCCTTCCCTGGGCGGCAAGCAACTTGGCATCCTCGGCCTCGGCGCAGTGGGCATGGAGATTGCCAAACGTGCCACCCTCGGCTTTGGCATGGAGGTGAGTTACCACAACCGCCAGCCTCGCGATGATGTGGACTACACCTACTGCGCAACTGCCGTAGAGCTGGCGCGCACCTCGGACTTTCTGATCCTGGCCACACCCGGCGGGGCCAGCACCCGCCACTTGATTGATCGCCATGCCTTGGACGCCTTGGGGCCGAACGGTTACCTGGTCAACATCGGACGCGGCAGCGTGGTGGTGACCGCCGACCTGGTGGCTGCACTGGAGCAACGACGTATTGGCGGCGCCGCGCTGGATGTGTTCGACGACGAACCGAAGGTGCCCGACGCCCTCAAGCGCCTGAGCAATACCGTTCTCACCTCCCATGTCGCCGGCTTGTCGCCGGAAGCGGCCCACGACACCGTGCAACGCGTGGCCGACAACCTGGTGGAATACTTCGCCGGCCGCCCAGTGCTGACACCGGTTACCCTGCCGCCGCGCAACTAGTAGCGATTAGCCAGCGCCGACGCAAAACCTGACTACACTGCTTGCGGGGATGCTCAGGACGTCGGTGCTGGACCGGCGAAGGAACGCACAATGATTGGCCATGGATTCGGCCCGGCCCGCCAACGCGGCGCCATCGGCCTGATAGGCGCGGTAACCCTGGGTATTGCGCTGCTGTTTCTGCTGCTGGTGGTCGACAGCGGTCGCCTGTACCTGGAGAAGCGCAAATTGCAGCGTGTGGCCGATACGGCTGCGCTGGAAGCGGTGAGCCGCAGCGGCAAATGCGCGGCGCCCACTAACAATGCTGCGCAGTTTGCGACCGAAAGCGCGGCGCGCAACAACTTTAGCCTCGACGACAATCGCACGCTGACCACCGCCTGCGGCACCCTGGCCACTGGCGCGGACTTTATGCGCACCTTCAGCGCCGACCCGAGCAAAACCGATGCTATCCGGGTGATTGCCACCCATCGCGTGCACACCAGCCTCGCCCATGGCTTGCTCACGCTGTTCTCGCGCCAGCCCGTCAACCTGACAACGCTGCTGAGCGCCACCGCCGTCGCCGCCGCGCCAACGCCTACGGTTGCCCAGCTCACGGTTCGCAGCACCTTATTGACCGTGGACAGCACCAAGTCTGTCGCCCTCAACGCCTTGATCGGTGGCCTGCTGGGCGGCAAGTTGCAACTGGACGCAGTCGGCTGGAACGGCTTGCTCAATACCGATATCAGCTTGCTCAAGTACCTGGATGCGCTGGCCATCCAATTGAAAGTCAGCGCCGGTAACTACGACCAACTGCTCAAGACCGACGCCACCGTCGGCCAACTGATCCAGGCGGCCATTGATGTGCTCAAGCTGGGCGGTGATGCGGTCAAAGTGGTGATCAACAACCTGGAAGCCATCAAGCTGATTGCGCCGGGCACGCAGATCCTGCACCTGGGCGACCTGATCAATATCCAGAATGGCACCGACAAAAGTGCGCTGGATGTGAACCTGCAACTGTTCAACCTGATCCAGGGCTTTGTGCAGCTGTCGAACAAGGCCAGCGCGGTTGCCGTGGAGTTGCCGGTGAATGTGCTGGGCCTGCTCGGCGTAACCGTGTCGACCAAAGTGATCGAGCCCGGGCAGGTCTCCAGCATCGGCAACCCTAAAGATATCGCCAAGCAGCCCATCTATGTGCGCACCGCCCAGGTGCGCACCTTGATTTCGGTAAAACTGCCGATCGTCACGCTGGTCAACAACCTGCTGGGTGGCACGGTGCAAGCGCTGAGCGACCTGTTGGGCGGCCTTTTTGGCTTGCTCGACCCCAATTGTTGCCTGGTCGCCAGCCTGGAAATCGGCGACACCCTCGACATCGCCCTTGAAGCCGCTGGCGGCAGCGCCACGGTCACCGGCTACAGTTGCGACAGCGGCAAAAAGTCGTTGTCGGTACTCGGCGAAACTTCGGCATTGCGCGCAATGATTGGCCAGGTCGACCCCAAGAATCTGTACTCGTCCACAGAAACACTCAAGGTAGACGAGTACCCGGTGGTGGATATCGGCACTAAAACCTGCAAGCGCGGCACGGGCGTGTGTGGTGACAGGCAGGCCTTTGCGGCGGGCGGCCTGGGCATCCGAATCGACAGCGAAGTGTTGAAAACCGCGCGTGCGCACACCTACACCGACCCGCCCGCGATCAACCAGCAACCGCTCTATTACGCATTCGCCAGCTCGAACGCAGTCAGCAGCCTCAAGGAAACACTCAACGGGGTCCAACTGATCAACCACCCGCCGAAAATGGCCAGCCTGTTGGGCGCGGTGCTGGGCCTGGTCACCGGCGTGGTCAACGGCTTGCTAACCACCCTGGGCGGCTTGATTGCCGGACTGCTCGGCCCGCTGCTCGACCCCATCGTCAACAACCTGCTCGCCGGCCTGGGCATCGACCTGGCGAAAGTCGAAATCGGTGCCAACCTGTCGTGCAACCCCGGTGGCCGGGCCATGCTGGTGATTTGAGCACATCAGGCCCACTGATCATCGTCCAACACGCTAACCTATTAAGCCGCCCCGACCTTGTCGCTGGGCGGCAGTGCGCATTAGATTAGCCAATAGTCCAAGGCCTTTAGAATAAGCAGAAGGGATAAGCATGGCGCTTAACGACCAATCGACCCAGATTCGCCCCGGCGAAGAACTTGATGCCAGCCTCATCGATCCCTACCTCAAGGCGCATATTCCGGGCCTTGCCGGCCCGGTCAAAATCAGCCAGTTCCCCGGTGGTGCATCTAACCTGACTTACCTGCTGGAATACCCCGATCAGGAATTTGTGCTGCGCCGCCCGCCGTTTGGCCACAAAGCCAAGTCCGCCCACGACATGGGCCGCGAGTACCGCATTCTCAACCAGCTCAAGGATGGCTTCCCGTATTGCCCCAAAGCCTATGTGCACTGCCTTGATGAGTCGGTGATCGGCGCCGAGTTCTATGTGATGGAACGCGTCAACGGCATCATCCTGCGCTCCGACCTGCCGGCCGAACTGGGCCTGGACGCGGCCAAGACCGAGGCGCTGTGCAAAAGCTTTATCGACAAGTTCGTCGAACTGCACCAAGTCGATTACGCCGCCTGCGGCCTGGCCGACCTGGGCAAGCCCGAAGGTTATGTAGAGCGCCAGATTCGTGGCTGGAGCGACCGCTACGAAAAAGCCCTGACGCCCGACGCGCCCAGCTGGGAAAAGGTGCGTGCGTGGCTCAACGACAAGATGCCGGCCGACCACCCGACTTCCAGCATCGTGCACAACGACTATCGCTTCGACAACGTGATCCTCGACCCGCACAACCCGATGCAGATCATCGGCGTACTGGACTGGGAACTCACCACGTTGGGCGACCCACTGATGGACTTGGGCAACACCCTCGCCTACTGGATCGAAGCCGCAGACCCTGCGCCCGTGCAACTGATGCGCCGCCAGCCGAGCAACGCGCCCGGCATGCTCACGCGCCGCCAGTTTGTGGATTACTACGCCGAACGTGCGGGCATCCAGATCGACAATTTCGACTTCTACTACACCTACGGCCTGTTCCGCCTGGCCGGCATTGTGCAGCAGATCTACTACCGCTTTTTCCACGGCCAGACCCAGGACAAACGCTTTGCGCAGTTCATCCATATGAACAAGCTGCTGGAGCAAATGAGCCTGAATGTCATCGCTAAATCAGCCCTCTGACTACACGAGCAAGGAACCTAGCATGTCCAAGACCCATCTGTTCGACCTTGACGGCAAGATCGCATTTGTTTCCGGCGCCAGCCGTGGCATTGGTGAGGCCATCGCCAAGCTCCTGGCCCAGCAAGGCGCCCATGTGATCGTCTCCAGCCGCAAGCTCGAAGGCTGCCAGCACGTGGCCGACGCGATCATCGCCGCTGGCGGCAAAGCCACCGCCGTGGCCTGCCATATTGGTGAAATGGAGCAGATTACCCAGGTGTTCGCCGGCATCCGTGAACAGTTCGGGCGCCTGGATATCCTGGTCAACAATGCCGCGACCAACCCGCAATTCTGCAACGTGCTGGACACCGACCTGGGCGCGTTCCAGAAGACCGTTGACGTGAACATTCGCGGCTACTTCTTCATGTCGGTGGAAGCCGGCAAGCTGATGCGCGACAACGGCGGCGGCAGCATCATCAACGTGGCCTCGATCAACGGCATCTCCCCAGGTGTATTCCAGGGCATCTACTCGGTGACCAAGGCCGCCGTGATCAACATGACCAAGGTATTTGCCAAGGAGTGCGCGGCGTTCGGCATCCGTTGCAACGCGCTGCTGCCGGGCCTGACCGACACCAAGTTCGCCTCGGCACTGGTCAAGAACGACTCGATCCTGAAGATGGCCCTGGCGCAGATTCCACTCAAACGCGTGGCCGACCCGAGCGAGATGGCCGGTGCGGTGCTGTTCCTGGCCAGTGACGCGTCCAGCTACACCACCGGTGTTTCACTGAATGTGGACGGTGGTTTCCTGTCCTGACCTGACCTTGCAGGCACCGCAAACCCCTGTGGGAGCAAGCTTACTGTGGCGAGCAAGCTTGCTTGCGCTGGGGTGCGAAGCGCCCCCAAAAATCGGGAGACTGCTGCACAGTCCAACGGGAGCAAGCTCCCTCGCCACACACTTACGGGCGCTTGAACTGTTGCCGTAGCGCCTCTATGCGCGGTCGGCAAACACAGCCTTCAAGGTGATCATTGACCATGCCCATCGCCTGCATCAGCGCGTACATCGTGGTTGGGCCAACAAAGGTCCAGCCGCGTTTTTTCAAGGCTTTGGACAAACGCATCGACGCCGGTGACGTCGGGTTGCCGGTCCAGTAAGCCATGTCCACCACCGCCGGGCGCTCCTCTGGCGTGGGTTCAAACGCCCACAACCAGCGCGCCAGTGAACCGGTCTGGTCCACCAGCTCACAGGCCCTGCGCGCATTGTTGATGGTCGAGACGATCTTCGCGCGGTTACGCACGATGCCTGGGTCGTTCATCAGCCGCTCGATATCGGCCTCGCCATATTGCGCCACGTGGCGAAAATCAAAGCCTTCGAACGCTGCGCGAAATTGCTCGCGCTTGCGCAAAATGGTGATCCACGCCATACCCGCCTGAAAACCTTCCAGGCAAATCTTCTCGTACAGCTGGATATCGTCTGCGACCGGCACGCCCCACTCGCTGTCGTGGTAACGCGGGTATTCGACGGCGGCTGTGCGCCAGGTGCAGTGCGTCTGCCCGGCTGCGTCGGTGGTCAGTCCCGGTTTATCCATGCATCACCTCGCCAATCAAGGCGCGGATGATAAGCGAAAAAATTTACCGCCCGCCAACCGCTCAAGCATCGCCCTTACCGACCAACTGGTCAGACCGGGACCTGTCAACCGCCGAATAT
Source organism: Pseudomonas onubensis (assembly GCF_965653655.1). Lineage (NCBI taxonomy): Bacteria > Pseudomonadati > Pseudomonadota > Gammaproteobacteria > Pseudomonadales > Pseudomonadaceae > Pseudomonas > Pseudomonas onubensis. Next base: position 10,422 of record NZ_CBFHAZ010000077.1, read on the forward strand.
TTACTTGTGGTTTGAAAAAAACCCGGCGTAGACTGGCCGCGCACTGGACTTACCGGTAAGACCACAACAATTAAGCCCTGGAACCACCAGGGCACCGAATAGAGATCCCTCCCATGCTCAGATGGTGCTCGCGTTCGATTTTCCTGCAAGTCGTGATTGGCCTGATGCTCGGCATAATTTGCGGCCTGGCCCTTCCCGAATTCTCCTCGCAACTCAAACCCCTGGGTGACGGCTTTATCAAGCTGATCAAAATGCTGATTGGCCTGATCGTATTCTGCGTGGTGGTCAGCGGTATTTCCGGTGCCGGCGACTTGAAGAAAGTCGGGCGCATCGGCTTGAAATCAGTGATCTACTTTGAAGTGCTGACCACCGTCGCCCTGGTGATCGGCCTGATCATGGCCTTCAGCACCGGTATCGGCCAAGGCGCCAATATTCACTTGGAGCAGCTGTCGTCCGCCGGCCTCAATGAGCTGGCCGACAAGGGCCAGCACCTACGCGGCACCAGCCAGTTCCTGATGGACCTGATCCCCAACTCGGTGATCGGTGCCTTTGCCGACAACAATGTGCTGCAAGTGCTGCTGTTTTCGGTGCTGTTCGGCAGCGCGCTGAACCTGGTGGGCGAAGCCGCTTCCGGTATCTCACGGCTGATCAACGAGCTTAGCCACGTGATCTTTCGCATCATGGGCATGATCGTGCGCCTGGCGCCAATTGGCGTATTCGGCGCCATTGCCTTCACCACCAGCACCTACGGCCTCGATTCTCTGCAACACCTGGGCAGCCTGGTGGGCTTGTTCTACCTGACCTGCTTTGCCTTTGTCGGGCTGGTGCTGGGCCTGGTGATGCGCTTGTCCGGCCTGCGCATGTTGCCGTTGCTCAAGTACCTGCGCGAAGAGCTGCTGATCGTGATGGGCACCGCCTCCTCCGACGCGGTGTTGCCGCAGATCATGCGTAAACTCGAGCACCTGGGCATTGGCAGCTCCACCGTCGGGCTGGTGATTCCGACCGGTTATTCGTTCAACCTCGACGGTTTTTCGATCTACCTGACCCTGGCCATTGTGTTTATCGCCAATGCCACCGGCACACCGCTGTCGATGACCGATTTGCTGACCATCCTGCTGGTGTCGTTGATCACCTCCAAAGGCGCGCACGGCATTCCGGGTTCGGCGCTGGTGATTTTGGCGGCCACACTGACCGCGATCCCGGCGATTCCGGTGGTGGGTCTGGTGCTGGTGCTGGCGGTGGACTGGTTCATGGGCATCGGCCGCGCGCTGACTAACCTGATCGGCAACTGTGTGGCCACCGTGGCCATCGCGCGTTGGGAAAAAGATATTGATATCGAGCGCGCCAACAAGGTGCTCGATGGCCAGCAAGGGTATGCCTTCCAGGCCAAGAAGCCGGTACTGCCCGCGCATCAGGAGTTCTAACCCAGTCTATGAACGACACAAATCAAATGTGGGAGCGGGCTTGCTCGCGAATGCGCAGTGTCAGTCGACAAATTTATCAACTGACCCACCGCTTTCGCGAGCAAGCCCGCTCCCACATTTTGATCATCGCTCATTTGACCATCGTATTGGCAACATCCAAGGAGACGTAGACGTGATCAGCACTTCAACCGTCGTCAACTCAGTCGTAGAAAAACTGCGCGCCGCACTCAAGCGGGGCCAGTGGCGCCAGGGCGACATGCTCCCCGGCCAGCGTGAACTGGCCGAACAAATGGGCATCAGCCGCCCGAGCCTGCGCGAAGCCGTGATCGTGCTGGAAACCCTCGGCCTGGTGCGTTCGATGCCCGGCAAAGGCGTGGTCGTACTGGAAACCAGCGTCAGCGAGCCACAGTCCAGCGACGCGGTGGCCGACGCCAGCCTCGAAGATATCCTGCAACTGCGCTACACCCTCGAACCTTTCATTGTCGGCCTGGTGGCCCAGTCCATCAGCAGCAAGGAAGTCGGCCAACTACGCCTGACCTTGATGGACATGCGCGAAGCCCTGGATGCCGGTGACGCCGAAGCGGGCATGAACGCTTACATCGGCTTTCATGAAGAGTTGTTCGCGCTGACTTCCAACCCGATCTTCCAGAACGTGGTGCAGCAAACCAGCAACGCCCTCAAGCAAAGTGCCCAGGTATTGCGCAACTCGCCTGAACACCTGGCCGAACGCCTGCAGGAAAACGAGGCGGTGGTGCGCGCCATTCGCAACAAGAACAGCGCCCTGGCCAGCGCCGAAATGCGCCGGCACATCCTCCAGGAAGGCCTGCGCATGGGCATTCGTTTGAATATCCCGGATGACCATCTGGGCAGCTGATTTTTTGGAGACTGGCCATGAGCGCCCACGCCCTGCAACGCAATGCCGTCCTCCCTGCCCTGCGCCTGGTTGGCGGTAAAAAACCTTCGGTGGATGACATCTACCCACGCCTGTTCGACGCCATCCTCGAACAACGCATCGCCCCGGCGAGCCGCTTTACCGAAGAGAGCCTGGGCGAAACCTTTGGTGTGAGCCGCAGCGTGATTCGCCGCGTGCTGGCCAAACTGTCCCATCAGCAAGTGATCATCCTGCGCCCCAACCAGCGCGCCCAGGTGGCGGCACCGGATGCGCAGCAGACGCGGCAGATTCTCGAAGCACGGCGGCTCACGGAAATGACCGTGGTACAACTGGCGTGCGTGCACGCAACGCCGACGCAGGTTCGCCAGTTGCGCGAGCTGATTGCGCGGGAACGCGACTGCATCGAACGCGACCAGCGCGGCCCGGCGATTCGGTTATCGGGGGAGTTCCACCTGCAACTGGCTGCAATGGCGCGTAACGCGCCATTGGCACAGTTCCTCAACAGTTTGGTGCCGTTGACGTCGTTGATCATTGCGCAATATGAAGCGAAAGCCTGCACGTACTGCGCGTGGCAGGAGCATCTTGCGATTGTCGACGCAATCGAGCAACGCGACGTGAACAGTGCGACAAGCCTGATGACCCGGCATCTGGACCACTTGGAAGGCAAACTACTGCCGCTTGGGAAAAGCCCGACATAACGAGCACTCGCTAAGTAGCAGAATGCATTCATTCCTTCCATCAAGGCCCACATACGGATGAATACTTCTATGCGCCCCCTCGCCTTTACCTTGCTCGCCGCCCTTTTCATACCATCGCTCACGGTTTACGCACACGCCGGTGACGACGCAATCATCACACCCGCGCACCCCGTCTGGCTGCTTGAGCGGCCCGACGTCGACAGCCCGATGTTGACCACCGCACGGACTTTTGGTGACAGCACTTATAACGATTTCCACACCAAGGCCAGCCTGGAAATCAGCTGCCATCCACGAAACCCTACGGCCGGGCTGGCACTGCAAATAGAGCCGCAATCGTTGGGCTTCGACATTGAACCCTTTCATGGTCCAGACGCCAGTACCAGTGGGCCGCTGCGTATTGCCACAGGAAAACGCACGGCCATCGAGCTTGCGGTCAGCGGCGTCTGGGCTTACGCCGGGTCTTTCCAGCTAGGAACCGTCTTTGCGTTCAGCACCCAGGTGCCGCGCGATGAATTGGCTTACTGGGCCAGTGATGCCTCACGGGGCCAGACGCTGAAACTTTTGTTGGCGCCTGCCATGGCAGGCGGCAAGCCGCTGACGGCGACCTTCACGTTGCCGGCAAATAACAATGGGTTGAAAAAAGTTATCCAGCCGTGTTTGGGCGCTGCCGGCGCATGAGAACGCCTGGACACAGTGTGGGAGCTGGCTTGCCTTATGCCAGTCAGTTAAGACATAGCCGGTAATTGTGGCGAGGGAGCTTGCTCCCACTGGACTGCGTAGCAGTCCCATTTTTGGGGCCGCTTCGCGCCCCAGCGGGAGCAAGCTCCCTCGCCACAGGTTACTGGTGGCCAGTTCTAGCTCTTAACTTGTTTTATCTTGGGGGGCATATCCGTTATTTAGGTCACGGCGGCCTGAGTGGTTGAAGCAAGAGCCAGATCAAGTGCAAGGCAAAAGCCTATCTACCTGTCGCAAGCCCGCTCCCACAGTTGACCGCATGCAGTTTTGAATATGAGGTCGGCTGCGGATTTGCATGCACTGAAGAGCTCCCGCCTTGGATTTGTGGTGTTTGGTGAAGGGTGTTCCAACAAAAAGCCCCCGTATCTCACGATACGGGGGCTTTTGTTTTACCGAGGGATCACGCCGGTTGCAGCACCGACTGACCGCTCAACGCCAGGTCGAGCAACTCACGGTTGGCGACCGCATACATGGCGTAGTCCGTGCCTACCGCTGCACGGATTTCCACCATCATTGCGCGCCAGCGATCGGCCATGTCCTGGTGCTGTTCAAGCCATAGCGCCACGCGGGCCTCCATGTCTTGTGGCGCATCGGCCATTTGCAGAACCGAAATGGTGATCGCCCGTTGCTGCCAGTCCACGTCGTCGCGGAACGCTTCGCGGGCCTGGGCCTGCCAGTTGTTGGCTACCGGCAGATCGCTGATCTGCTGCAGGTACCACGGCAAGTCCAGCGCGCTGCCGACGGCGAAGTAGGCCTTGGCCACTTCGGCGGCATCATGCCCGGTCACGTCGGCGGCTTCGATGATCGGCAGCAAGGTGTACAGGTGGGTAGTGCCTGCAACCATGCGTGCCAACAACTCCGGTACGCCGGCTTCGGTGTAGGCCTGGTAGCGGTTCTGCCAGCCTTCGCGGGTCGGGCCTTCCAGCAGTTCGTCGAGCTTGAGGCCCAACGCCGCCAGGTGCGGACCGAAGTGCGCGGTGTCGCGGCCAGCGTCCTGCTCGTTGCGACGGCTGCGCAGGAACCAGCGCGTGGCACGACGGCCCAGGCGCATCAGTTCATCCATCAGCTCCAGTTGCACGTCAGCAGAAACCTGGTGGTCCAGGGCTTCGATCTGACGGAACCAGTGCGGGAGGTGGAAGATGTCACGCACGATCACGTAAGCACCGGCCACGTTCGCCGGGCTCATGCCGGTCGACTCTTTGAGTCGTTGAACGAAGGTGATGCCCATGTGGTTGACCAGGTCGTTGGCGATCTGGGTGCTGACGATCTCGCGCTTGAGGCGGTGACGGCGCATGGCTTCGCCGAACTTGGCGACCAGGCTCGGTGGGAACGCGGTCTCCATGTCACGGGTCAGGTAGTCGTCGTCCGGCACCAGCGACTTGAGCAGGGCTTCCTTGAGGTCGATCTTGCTGTAGGAGATCAGCACCGACAGCTCGGGACGGGTCAAGCCCTTACCGGTGGAGGCACGCTCCACAAGCTGCTCTTCGGTCGGCAGGTACTCGATGGCGCGGTCCAGCTTGCCACGGCCTTCCAGGTCGCTCATCAAGCGCTTGTACTCGGCGGCACGCTCGTAAGCCTTGCGCGCGGCCAGGGACAGAGCCTGGGTCTGCTTGTAGTTGTTGCCCAACACCAGGTTGCCGACTTCGTCGGTCATGCTCGCCAGCAGCTGGTTGCGTTGCTTGTCGGTCATGTCACCGGCCTGCACCACTTCGTTGAGCAGGATCTTGATGTTCACTTCGTGGTCGGAGCAGTCCACGCCACCGGCGTTATCGATAAAGTCGGTGTTGGAACCGCCGCCATTGAGGCCGAATTCCACACGGCCCAGCTGGGTCATGCCGAGGTTACCGCCCTCGCCCACCACCTTGCAGCGCAGCTCGTTGCCATTGACGCGCAGCGCGTCGTTGGCCTTGTCGCCTACATCGGCGTGGCTTTCGGTGCTGGCCTTGACGTAAGTACCGATACCGCCGTTCCACAACAGGTCCACCGGCGCCTTGAGCAAGGCGTTCAACAGTTCGGTCGGGGTCAGCTTGTCGGCCGAAATATCAAAACGCGCTTTCATCTGTGGCGAAATAGCGATGCTTTTGGCACTGCGCGAGAAGATCCCGCCGCCTTCGGACATGATGCTGGTGTCGTAGTCGGTCCAGGCCGAACGCGGCAGCTCGAACATGCGCTGGCGCTCGACGAAGCTGGTGGCCGGGTTCGGGTTTGGATCAATGAAGATGTGCAAGTGGTTGAAGGCCGCGACCAGTTGCAGCTTGTCGGACATCAGCAAGCCGTTACCGAACACGTCACCGGCCATATCGCCGACGCCCACCACGGTGATGCTGTCTTCCTGCACGTTGATGCCGCGCTCACGGAAGTGACGCTGCACGCCCACCCACGCGCCCTTGGCGGTGATGCCCATTTTCTTGTGGTCGTAACCGGCCGAACCACCGGACGCGAACGCATCGCCCAGCCAGAAGCCGTAGTCGATGGCAATGCCGTTGGCGATGTCGGAGAAGGTCGCAGTGCCCTTGTCCGCCGCAACGACCAGGTACGGATCATCGTCGTCATGGCGCACGACGTTGACCGGTGGCACCAGGGCGCCGTCCTTGAGGTTGTCGGTAATGTCCAACAGGCCCGAAATGAAGATGCGGTAGCAGGCGATGCCCTCGGCCGCGATCTCGTCACGGGTGCCGCCCAATGGCAGGCGACGCGGCAGGAAGCCACCTTTGGCGCCTACCGGCACGATCACCGAGTTCTTCACTTGCTGGGCTTTTACCAGGCCGAGCACTTCGGTACGGAAGTCTTCTTCACGGTCGGACCAGCGCAGGCCACCACGGGCAACGTTACCAAAGCGCAAGTGCACGCCTTCGACACGCGGCGAGTACACGAAGATTTCAAACTTCGGCACCGGCTTGGGCAGCTCAGGAATGGCACGCGGGTCGAACTTGAAGCTGAAGTACGACTTGTTCTGGCCGTTGGCGTCGGTCTGGTAGAAGTTGGTACGCAGGGTGGCCTTGATCAGGTCCAGGTAGCGACGCAGGATGCGGTCTTCGTTAAGCACCTGAACATCGTCCAGGGCCGTGAGAATCGCTTGTTCCAGGCGTTGCTGCTTGTCTTCCAGGTCGTCAGCGGTGAGCTTGCGCGCCAGGTAGAAACGGGTCTTGAACAACCGGGTCAACTCACGCGCGATGTCGGTGTGGTTGTTCAGGGTGCTGGCGATGTAACCCAGGTCGAAGCCCAGGCGGATCTGCTTGAGGTAACGGGCGTAAGCACGCAGCAGCGCCACGTCGCGCCAAGGCAGGCCGGCGGTGAGTACCAGACGGTTGAACGCATCGTTTTCGGCATCGCCATGCACGATGTGCACGAACGCGTCCTGCAGGGTGTCGTTGAGCTGCTGGATATCCAGGTTCACGCCTTCGGCGGCGATGAAGGCAAAATCATGGATCCAGAACTCACGGCCATTGGCGTGACGCAGGCGGTACGGGAACTCACCCAGCACGCGCAGGCCGAGGTTTTCCAGGATCGGCAGCACGTCGGACAGCGCCAGTGGCGTGTCGGCGTGGTAGAGCTTGCAGTGCAGCTCACGCTGGCCGGAGACCTGGCCCAGCGGCTGGTAGAAGCTCATCACCAGCGGGTTGGCTTCGGTCAGGCTGTTGAGGTGCTGCATATCGACCACGGCCGAATGCGCAGCAAAACGCTCGCGGTAACCTGCCGGGAAGCCTTTCGGGAAGTCTGCCAGCACGTTGGTGCCCTGGGCCTCGCCGAAGCTTTCCACCACCAGGCTGGCGTAGTCGTCCTGCCAGCTGCGGCAGGCCTGCACCACTTCTTTTTCCAGTTGAAGCGGGTCGATGTCCAGGCGGTTCTTCGGGTCTACCCGCAGAATCAGCTGCACACGGGCCAGTACGGACTCGGAGAAGAAGGTCCAGAACTCGCAGTCCGAGGCTTTGAGGCGATCCATCAGCACTTGCTGGATCTTCTGGCGCACTTCGGTGGAATAGATGTCGCGCGGCACATAGGCCAGGCAGTAGCAGAAACGACCGTAGGGGTCTTTGCGCAGGAACACGCGGATCTTGTTGCGCTCCTGGATCTGCACGATCGACATCACGGTGTTGAACAGTTCGTCGACCGGGGTCTGGAACAGGTCATCACGCGGCAAAACTTCAACCACCTGGGCCAGCTCTTTGCCCAAGTGCGCCTTGGCCTGGAAGCCCGAGCGGTGCTCGATTTCCGCGACTTTACGGCGGATGTAAGGGATAACCCGCACGCTTTCGCCGTACACCGACGAGGTGTACAGGCCCATGAAGCGGTGTTCCTTGATGACCTTGCCGTCGGCGCTGATCTCACGGATCGACACATAGTCCGGGTACGCCGGGCGGTGTACGCGGCTTGGGTGCGCGGCCTTGGCGAACGACAGCACGGTCGGTTCACGCAGGTAGGCCACGGCATAGTCTTCGATGCGCGTGTCTTCGGCGGTGAGGCCGGCACGCAGCAATTTGGTCAGACCGAGGAAGGAGCCGGTGTCATATTCGATATGACCGCCGTCCGCCTCGTCACGTACCACGAACTCTTCATAGCCAAGGAAGGTGAAGTGGTTGCCCACCAGCCATTCCAGGAAGCTCTTGATCTCGGCTTTTTCTTCGCCGTCGATGCTGAACTGGCTGGCGTCGATACCGGCCAGCAGGTCCTGGACCTTGGCTTTCATCGGCTCGAAGTCGGCCACGGCCACGCGCACTTCGCCCAGCACTTGCTCAAGCTCTTTGCTCAGCACGTTGAGTTCGGCGGCATTCGCGCAACGGTCGATTTCCAGGTACATCAGCGATTCTTGCTGGATGCCTTCGCCCTGGGTGCCTTTTGGCAGGATTTCCAGCAACTCGCCTTTTTTGCCGCGACGCACGCTGAGCACGGTGGTTTGCAGGGTGTGGATGCTGTAGCCACGGCGGTTCAGCTCGGTGCGTACCGAGTCGACCAGAAATGGCAGGTCATGGTGCAGCACTTCGACCGCTGTGTGGGTCGACTGCCAGCCATGACGTTCGTAATCGGGGTTGTAGACCCGCACTTGCGGTTGGGTGTGGTCAAAGCGCTCAAGCAGGCGCCAGGCAGACAGGGTGCAACCGGCCAGGTCGGAAAGGCGACGCTGGGTCAGTTCGTCCAGGGAAATAATGCCGAAAAATTGCTCAGCGAACAGCGCCACTTGTGGCAGTGCCTGTTCACTGATGTGCTGCGCCAGTGCCGCTTGCAGTTGATGCTGAAAGTCGGACTTGCTGGCTGCGGTGAAGAACGCCATCTGTGGTACTCCGCTTGGGCTTGTTATTGATGGAAGCGTCGCGTGTTATCCCCTTGCGGGGAGACCGTCAGCTCTGTTCGTCGCTAACCATATAACGAATCGAGGTGACAGGTGGGTGAAGCTGCGCAAGGCGATCAGGTCACATCGGATGCGCCGTTTGGCAGGTGACGGAACGACGGGCAGGTCAACGGCCTGACGGTGGCGCATCCACTGCGCAGCTTAACGAGTGTAGGAAGACGGTTGCTTTCCGTACGGCGACATATTCGGTCAAGCGCAGGTAAACCTGAAGAAGCTCGCTTTCCCAGGCGCGGCAGGCGCGTCGATAGATATCATTAACCGAGTCGATAGCATCTTTAGATGGGTGCAGATCGCCAGCGCAAACCAATCAGTAGTTAGTCAATGCACATCGCATTGATTGAGCAATACCCCAAGGACGGCCCACTCATTAATTGACGTGAGCTATTAGTATGAACAACGTGACTGCGAATATCTCTTATAAGCACACAAATGTTTCGGCGTATGTTCCGGTCGACGGCCCCACTGCTCCCATCGCCCCACCGAAGGCTCCAGCGATTAATGACCCTGCCCGCCCCGAATCAAATGCGGGCTCATCAGGTGTCACGCCCTCTGCAACGCCTGAAGGGCTCGACAACCCTCGTTGGGCGGCCCAATACCAAAAGTGGAAAGTATCCAGCTTTGGTAAATCCGACACGTGGAAGGACGCCCAGATCCCGGCACACCTTAGGGTCTTTCTGGAGCAAGACCGATCTGTTCAGCTAGACGCCGGAATAAAAGATTATTCAACGATGAACTACGTTACTACACCTGAAATGAGAGAGAGCACCCGCAATCAGATAAAAGCGCACTACAAAGAACACCATGGATTGGACATCGACCCGGATAAAACGTACCTGATGACATTCGCCTACAACGTGAGGGGTCACACACCGCCCTACCCCGGCCGAATCATCAGCAAAATATCCTTGACGGATGCTGCGATCAAAAATATTCAAGACACCCCTGGCCATGACAAACTGCCCAAGGTCTCTTTCAATCGACATCAACAGACCCCACCGCCCATTGAGATCGTGGATCAGCTGACGATCGGGTATCACCGCAGCTCTGGCCGCCATGGCTACCAAAACAGCCCAACTGCACTGGAAACCCAACAGTACGAAGGGATTTACTTCGACCCTCCTGCTGAGGAACGCTACGACGCGTCCAACCAAGCCACCATCACGCCAAAATCATTCCGTTCCTATGTCTGGGATACCAGTTTCAGCAAAACACACAAAGCTGAGCTAAATAACTTCTGGAACGAATACCGAGACAAGTACAGCACGTTGTCCAAGATGTCTTTTGTGACTGCCGCGCATAAACAATTCAAGGAAAATACCCTAAGCCCAGAGGGCCGTGACCTGGCGATGCGGCTGACCGGCATCAGTGCGCAAAAGCCACTTGACTCATTGACGGCCAGGGACTTCCAAGCGGCCTATACCCAAGATTCCAATCTGGAACTAAAAGAACTTACGTTTGAAGGGCGGCTGGCGTCGGGCATTTTTTATGCCATCGATAAAACCACCCAAAAAACCCTGCTCTACATGACAGGCAATTCATCTCCCATCCATGAGTTCGACAACCCTACCCAGATGCGCAAGTGGTTGACCGAACAAATGACCGACGAAACAAAACGCAAACAGTTCGCCGAATATTTCAAGCTGAGCGACCGCGCAGACAGCGTATGGGAGGCCGGGATTGATGTGCACCTTGAAAAAACCGGGGAACATGCAAAACATCATACTGACTGGTTGGAGGATAGGCCTTTCGGTGGAAAAACCATCGGAGGAGATCCGTTCCAAAGTTTGCAGGCCCGTGTGGAGCAATACACCTACAACGACGCTGATTCGACCTTCGTCAGCAATGACGACTGGAAGAAAAAGAACGTGCTCTGCGAACTAAAGAGCGCCAGCAAGTCCTTGCTGATACTTGCTCCGGTAGCGCTGGCCGTGCCGGAGATTGGTATCGCGGTCTTGCTGCTTGATCTCGGCATCGCCGCCACAGAAATAGGTTTGGGTATCGATGATTACCGAAAAGGCCGGCCGGGTGCCGTTAACCGCATCACTTTCGGCGCTTTCAATGCGGTGAAGACAGTGGGCAAGGAAGCCGGTGCAAGACTGTTTGGCCCCTTGATAAAGCCACCTATAGAGCGGTCGATTCTGCCCAAGATTATTCCGCAAATTGATCCGCCCGCTTAACCCTGCGCTTGTCAATCGATGACGCCCTGCATGGCTGTAGGGGTCATCTGCATCCATCCGTAAAAAACGTCATAATGGCGAGATCGCGGCCACACTCGCCCGTCCTACCACAGGTTTTATTATGACGTTGAACACCGATGCACTGATGGCCACACCCTGCGACGAAGAAGAAGACAACATGGCCATGCTTTGCTGCCACGGCAACAATGGCGAGATGTTCATGCTCAGTCGTTATCCGGACGAGGATGAGGTTGAGCTGACCTGGGACTACGAACCGTCAACCCTGGATGGGCTGAAAGTCACCTTGAGTGACACCACATTGGTGATTGAACTGGCGGCGGGTGATGCTGATGCACTGGGTGGCAAAGACTGTTTGGAGATCACCCACACCACCGCCGCGTCGGATATGGCTGAAGTGGAAGAAACCTTGCAGAACATCCTCAAGGGCACCGGCACCTTTAGCCGGATTTAAGCTGTTCCAAGGATCAAATGTGGGAGCTGGCTTGTCGAGTCGTCGCACCGCTGCGATGCAGGCACCTCGGTGTATCAGGTCACTCCAGTTGATGCCATCGCAGGCAAGCCAGCTCCCACAGGGGCCGAGCGACCCTCAGTGGAATTTGTGCTTTCCACACAAAAATCCTACAAGTTTTGCTAAAAATACCCCGCGTGCCGTTAGTCGCCACACCCCGCGATGCATTAAAGTAGACGCCCCAGGCCCGGCGGATTTTCTCGACGTTGGGACTCATCTCTCCAGGAACCGTCATCGATGGAACATCGTGAAGCGCTGCTTGCGCTGCGAACCTTTCTTTCTACGCAGATTCTCGGCCAGGAAAAACTCATCGATCGCCTGCTGATCGCCCTGCTCGCCGACGGCCATATGCTGGTCGAAGGCGCACCGGGCCTGGCCAAGACCAAGGCCATCAAAGAGCTGGCCGAAGGCATTGAAGCGCAGTTCCATCGTATCCAGTTCACGCCCGACCTGCTGCCCGCCGACATCACCGGCACCGAGATCTATCGCCCGGAAACCGGCAGCTTCGTGTTCCAGCAAGGCCCGATCTTTCACAACCTGGTGCTGGCGGACGAAATCAACCGCGCCCCGGCCAAGGTGCAATCGGCGTTGCTCGAGGCCATGGCCGAGCGCCAGGTCAGTGTGGGCCGCAGCACCTATGACCTGTCGCCGCTGTTTTTGGTCATGGCCACGCAAAACCCCATCGAGCAGGAAGGCACTTACCCGCTGCCCGAAGCCCAGCTCGACCGTTTCCTGATGCACGTCAAGATCGGCTTCCCGGACGCTGCCGTCGAGCGACGCATCCTGCAACAAGCCCGTGGCGAAGCGCTCAATGGCGAAACCAAGCCCGAGCGACGTGTGAGCCAACAGGCCATCTTTGCGGCGCGCAAGGAAATCCTTGGCCTCTATATGGCCGACGCCGTAGAGGAATACCTGGTGCAACTGATCATGGCCACACGCACCCCGGCCAAGTTCGACCCCGAAATGGCCGAATGGATCGCCTATGGTGCCAGCCCACGCGGCTCCATCGCCCTCGACCGCTGCGCCCGCGCCCATGCCTGGCTGGCCGGGCGCGATTTTGTGAGCCCGGAAGATATCCAGGCGGTGCTGTTCGACGTGCTGCGCCACCGCATCATCCTGTCGTTCGAGGCCGAAGCGGCCGGCATTGACCAGGACCGCGTGGTGCAACGCATTCTCGACGTCGTTGCCGTCGCTTGAACCCCATGAATGCCGGCGATGGAATCCGCGTCACGCTCAGCGAACTGATTGAGATGCGCCACCGCGTGCGCGAAGTGCAGCTGTTTTCCACGCCGAGCCAGCGCAGCCCGCTGATTGGCCTGCACCACTCCAAGCTGCGCGGGCGCGGGGTCGATTTCGACCAGGTGCGCGTCTACCAGGCCGGCGACGATGTGCGCACCATCGACTGGCGCGTCACGGCGCGCACCCAGGAGCCGCACACCAAGCTGTTCCATGAAGAACGTGAGCGGCCGATTTTCATCATGGTGGAGCAAAGCTGCCGATTGTTTTTCGGCTCCGGGCAAATGTTCAAGTCGGTGCTCGCCGCCCAGGCCGCCAGCTTGATCGGCTGGGCCGCGCTTGGGCACAACGACCGCGTCGGCGGGTTGGTGTTCGGCGACAGCGAACACTACGAAATCAAACCCCGGCGCAGCAAACAAAGCCTGCTGCAATTGCTCAACCGTCTGGTGCGGGTGAACCAGAGCCTGAACACCGAAAGCCGCCCCGAAGCCGACGCCCTGGGCATGGCGCTGCGCCGTGGCCGTGAAGTGCTGCGCCCGGGCAGCCTGGTGATTGTGATCTGCGATGAGCGCGCCTTGACCGAAGGTGCCGAGCAACAACTGAGCCTGCTGTCACGCCATTGCGACCTGTTGTTGTTGCCGATCTCCGACCCGCTCGACCACGCCCTGCCCGCCGCCGGGCTGCTGCGTTTTGCCGAGCGTGGCGCGCAATTGGAACTGGACACGCTGAATTTCGATTTGCGCCAGGCTTATAAAGCCCAGGCGGAGGAACGCATTGCGCGTTGGGAACTGCTGGCACAGAAGCTGCGCATTCTACTGATGCCCCTGAGCACCCAAAGCGAGATGGTCGAGCAATTGCGCGAATACCTCAACCCGCAACGCCCGGTTAAAAAGCAATGAGCAGCCTCGACCAACTGCAGCCACTGATCGCCCCGCCGGCCATCGGGTTCTGGCCGCCTGCGCCGGGTTGGTGGTTGTTGCTGCTGGTGATTCCACTGTTGGGCTGGGGCCTGTGGTGGTTGCGCCGGTTCCTGCCCACACGCCGCCCCGTGGCCCGCGCCGAACAACCGCTGGACCCGCTGCGCATCGCCGCCCTGGCCGAACTGGCGCTGATGCCCAAACCCTACGACGGCGCACCCGCCGGTGCCTGGCTGCAACAACTCAATGGCCTGCTCAAGCGCCTGTGCCGCAACGACTACCCCTACAGCCAGAGCCACACCCTCAACGGCCGCAAATGGCTGGCATTCCTCGACAACCGTTGCCCCGCCGCCGGCCTTACGCGCTGGATGGTATTGGTCGAAGGCGCCTACAAACCCGAATGCAAACTTGACGACAAGGCCATCGCCGGCCTGACCCAAGCCGTCGATACCTGGATTCGCAAACATGTTTGAGTTCGCCTGGCCGTGGATCTTCGCCCTGTTGCCCTTACCGTGGTTGATGCGCTTCATCCTGCCAGTGGCTGACAGCGGCGAGCCCGCGCTAAAGGTCAGCTACCTGGCCGACCTTGAAGGCCTGGCGCGCCGCCGTGCGCGGGTCAACCTGCCGGGCTGGCGCCAGCAAGCGCCGTTCGTGGTGTTGTGGCTGCTGCTGCTGACCGCCGCCGCGCGCCCCGAATGGCTCGGCGAACCGCTGCCGATTGCCGCCAGCGGCCGTGATTTGCTGGTGGCCGTGGATGTGTCCGGCTCCATGGACTTCCCCGATATGCACTGGCAGGACGATGACGTCAGCCGCCTGAGCCTGGTGCAGCACTTGCTCGGGGACTTCCTGGAAAGCCGCGAAGGCGACCGCGTGGGCCTGATCCTGTTTGGCAGCCAGGCTTACCTGCAAGCCCCGTTGACCTTCGACCGGCGCACCGTGCGCACCTGGCTGGCTGAAGCACGTATCGGCATCGCCGGTAAAAACACCGCCATCGGCGATGCGATTGGCCTGGCCCTGAAACGCCTGCGCCAGCGCCCGGCGCAAAGCCGCGTGTTGATCCTGGTCACCGATGGCGCCAACAATGCCGGGCAGATCGACCCGCTGACCGCCGCGCGCCTGGCGGCCGAAGAAGGCGTAAAAATCTACCCGATCGGCATCGGCGCCGACCCGGAGCAAACCGGCTCCCTGGGCATCCTGGGCGTGAACCCGAGCCTGGACCTGGATGAACCGGCCTTGAAGGCCATCGCCGACGCCACCGGTGGCCGCTACTTCCGCGCCCGCGACGGCGACGAACTGCAAAAAATCAAGCAAACCCTCGACCAGCTGGAGCCGGTCGCGCAACAGCCGACCCAGGCTCGCCCGGCCCAGGCGCTGTATAGCGCGCCGCTGGCGTTGGCGTTGATCCTGAGCATGTTGCTGGTGGTGCAGGAACGCTGGCCCAACAACGCCTTGCAACGCGCTTTCAACAAACTCTCGACCAAGGGCATTTTCCTGCAACAGCACCCGCAATGGCGCCAACGCCTTAAACGCCTGCGCTTGCGGAGGCGTCGATGATCGACCTGTGGCCACACTGGTTCCGCCCTTGGTGGCTGTTGCTGCTGCCGTTGCTCGGCTGGCTGCTGTGGCAGCTGTGGCACCGGCAAAAGCGCGCCGGGCGTTGGCAGATGATTTTGCCGCCGGCGTTTCATGCGGTGCTGCTCAGTGGCGGCAATGGCCGCGAAAGCAAATCGCCGTGGGTGGTGCTGGGCATCGCCTGGCTGCTGGCTGTGCTGGCGTTGCTTGGCCCCAGTTGGCAAAGGGTTGAGCAGAACAGCCAGAAACCGGCCGACCCGGTGGTGGTATTGCTGGAGCTGACCCCGGAAATGCTCGCCACCGACAGCCCGCCCAACCGCCTGGAACAGGCGCGGCGCAAGCTCTACGACTTACTGCAAGCGCGCGACAACGCGCCCACCGCCATCGTCGTGTATGCCGGCAGTGCCCATACGCTGGTGCCGCTGTCGGACGACCTGGCCACCAGCCGCAACCTGCTCGAAGCGCTGCGCCCCTCGATCATGCCCGAGCCCGGCCATCGCGCCGACCTGGCGGTAGAAAAAGCCCTGAGCCTGCTCAAGCAGGCCGGCCTCGGCCAGGGCCGCCTGTTGCTGGTCGGCTCGTCGCTGTCCAAACAGGAGCGCCAAGGCATCCGCCTGCAGTTGCAAGGCGCTCAGGCCCCAACCTTATCGATCCTCGGCATCGGCAGCCGCGAAGGCACGCCGGTGACCCAGGAAAGCGGCGAGTTCCTCAAGGATGACCAGGGCGCCATCCTGGTGCCGCGCCTCGACAGCCCGACGCTCAAGGCCTTCGCCAGTGAAATGGGCGGCCGTTACCGCGCCGCGCGCCTGGACGACAAAGACCTGCGCCAGCTCAACCTGCTCGACGGCCCGCAACAACTGCGCAATGACGGCCAGTTGCTGCACCTCGATACCTGGGCCGATCAGGGTTACTGGTTGCTGCTGCCACTGCTGCTGCTCGCCGCGTGTGCGGGCCGCCGTGGCTGGCTGTTCTGCTTGCCGTTGCTGCTGTTGGGCGCGCCGCAGCCCAGCTATGCCTTTGAACTTCAGGACCTGTGGTTACGCCCCGACCAGCAAGGCCAATACCTGCTGAAGAAAAAACGCCCGAGCGAGGCCGCCGAACACTTCGAAGACCCGCAATGGCAAGGCGTGGCCCTGTATGAGGCGGGCAACTACGCCGAGGCGATCAAACGCTTTGCCCAGGGCAATGACGCCTATTCCCACTACAATCGCGGCAATGCTCTGGCCAAATCCGGCGAACTGGAAGCCGCCATCGACGCTTATGAACAAGCGCTCGAAGCCCAGCCCGACCTGCAACCGGCGCTGAAAAACAAAACGCTGGTAGAAGCCCTGATCCAGGAAAAAGCCCAGCCGGAGCCAGTCAAGCCGGTCAAAAATGAGGATGACGAAACAACCCAACCCGGCCAAACTGCGCAGCCAGGCAGCAGCGGCCAAAGTGCCACGGGTGGCGAGCAATCGCCCCAGGGCCAAGGCCAGGCCAGTGCCGGCGATAACCAGGCGGGCGCTGCCCCCAAAGCCGGCAGCAACGACGTACCGGGCAGCGAGCTGGGGGACGAGCACACCACCACCCCGCCCTTGCGCCCCGCAGATGCGAGCATTGATGGCGAGCATCGCCAGGCGCTGGAGCAATGGCTGCAGCAGATCCCGGACAACCCCGGCGAGTTGCTGCGGCGTAAATTCTGGTACGAACAGCAACAACATCAGGACAAGACTCAATGAGCCGCCGCACCACCCTTCTGCTCCTGCTCGCACTGTCGGCAGGCCACGCCCAGGCGGCTAACCTGGTGGCGAGTGTCGACCGCAGCCGCGTCAATTCCGGGGAAACGGTGGAGCTGACGGTGGAGTCCAGCGATGTCACCCAGTTCGGCAAACCCGACTTGTCACCGCTGGATGCGCAGTTTGAAGTCAGCGGCACGCGCCAGATCAACCAGCTCACCACCTTGGGCGGCGACAACCACGCCACCACGCGCTGGATCATCACGCTGCTGCCCAAGGAAAACGGCACCGTGGTGATTCCGCCGCTGCAAGTGGGCGAGCTGAAGACCCAGCCGATCAGCCTGCAAGTGCTGGAAACCGCCAGCCAGAACACCAGTGCCGAACTGGCCCCGGTGTTTATCGAAGCCAACCTCGACCAGCGCAGTGTGTACGTGCAGGCCCAGGCGCTGTTGACCGTGCGCGTGTACCATTCGGTGTCGCTGTACGACGACAGCAGCCTCACGCCGTTGCAGATCCCCGATGCACGCATCGAGCAATTGGGCGAGTCGCGCACCTACGAAAAGGTCATCAACAGCATTCGCCATGGCGTGATCGAAACCCGCTATGCGATCTACCCGCAGCACAGCGGCGCCCTGGTGATACCGGCGCAAACCTTCAGCGCCACCTTGGTGGAGTCGCGCCCGCCCCAGGAGAACACGCTGCAAGGCACCAAACCGGGCAAGTTGATTCACGTAAGCTCGGCCGACATCGCGCTTACCGTCAAACCCAAGCCGGAGTTCTACCCCGCCGACGCCGCCTGGCTGCCTGCGCGCAGCCTGACCCTGAGCGAAGCCTGGAACCCCGAGCCTGATCACGTTCAGGTTGGCGACTCCCTGACCCGCAGCCTCACGGTCAAGGCCGAAGGCCTGTCCAGCGCCCAATTGTCGGCACTGCCCACCAGCGAGATCAACGGCCTGCGCCGTTACCCGGACCAACCGGTGCTCGCTAACCAGAACAGTGACCGTGGCCTGATCGGCAGCCGTGAAGACCGCGAAGCCCTGGTGCCCACCCGCGCCGGCAGCGTGGAAATGCCCGCCGTGGAAGTGGTGTGGTGGAACACCCACGAAGATCACCTGGAACGCACCAGCCTGCCCGCGCGCACGCTGCAGGTGGCGACCAACCCAAGCCTGGTGGTGGACACGCCCGCCACGCCGACGGTGATTACCGCACCGGACGATGACCGCCTGTGGCTGTGGCAACTGAGCACCTTGCTACTGGCCTGCACCACGCTATTGGGTTTCGGCCTGTGGTGGCGCGCACGTCGCCAACCTGCCGTGCAACGCGCCGCACAAACCGGCCCGAGCCCACGCTCGCTGCTGGACGACCTCAAGCGCGCCACCCAGGCCAACGACCCGCAAGCCACGCGCCAGGCGCTGGACGCCTGGGCGCGGCAACAGCCGGACACCCTGGCCGACATGGCAGCGCGGTTTGTGCCGTTATCGGATGCCTTGGATGGGTTGAACGGCGCGCTGTACAGCGAGAGTGGCCAGTATTGGCTGGGTGAGGATCTGTGGCGTGCGGTCAAGGCCATTCCCATGGTGGAGCGCGAGCAAGACACGGCGACGGATACCACCAGCTTGCCGCCGTTGTATCCCAAGTAAATTTCTATCTACCTGACAGCACAAACCCCAGGTGGGAGCTGGCTTGTGTGGGATGCAGACACCTCGGTATTTCAGGAACACGAAGCCTGTGGCAAGAGGGCTGTTGTGGCGAGCAGGCTTGCCCTGCGTTGGGCTGCGAAGCAGCCCCAGTAAAGGCACTGCAATTTTCCAGAAAGAACTCAGCGTCTGGGTTTGGGGCTGCTT
>NZ_CBFHAZ010000078.1:0-29316 GCF_965653655.1 Pseudomonas onubensis
GGATTGAATGACGCGGGCGGGGTACACGGTGGCGAGCGGATTCACTCTCTTATACGTGGTCACAGCTAGCTGTGCCGACAATGACTCCACGCCGATACCGTGCAGGCCACTCTCCCACTCGGGTGCTGGCACACCAGTGCTGGTTACGGCCTTTGCCCCGCCCGCGTTCTTCAACCTTACGATGAACCAGTTTGATGCGCGACAGCGCTACATCGAAGAGGTGGCGGGGCCTCCCACATTTACTGGGGCCACTCCAGACTGGAGTCAGGCCTGATAGGTAATCCGCCCATCCACCAAGGTGTAACGCACCGTCGCCGGCAGGCTATGGCCGATGAACGGGCAGTTTTCACCTTTGGACAGCCAGTGTTCCCCGGCAACCGTGGAGCTGGCCGGGTCAAACAGCACCAGATCCGCCGCCGAGCCTACCGCCAATTTACCCGCCGGCAGGCGCAATGCCTCGGCCGGGCCGGCGCTCAGGCGCGCGAGCAGGGTTGGCAAGTCCAGCAAGCCGTCTTCTACCAACGTCATCGCCAAGGGCAGCAACAGCTCTACGCTGCTGATTCCCGGCTCGGTAGCGCCAAACGGTGCCAGCTTGGCATCCCGTTCGTGGGGCTGGTGATGGCTGGAAATCGCCGAAACCACGCCCGATCTCACCGCCGCACGCAAACCCTCGCGGTCGGCCAGGGTGCGCAGCGGTGGCTGCACGTGATACAGGCTGGAGAAGTCGATCAACGCCTCATCGGTCAAAATCAGCTGATACAACGCCACATCCGCCGTCACCGGCAGGCCGCGCGCCTGGGCCTGGGCGATCAACGCCACGCCGCGTGCGCTGGTCAGTTGGCTGAAGTGCGCACGCACGCCGCTTTGTTCCACCAACAACAGGTCGCGGGCCAGGGCCACGGTCTCGGCAGTTTCCGGAATGCCCGGCAGGCCGAGGAAGCTGGCCACGGCGCCTTCATGGGCCAGGCCGCCTTCGGCCAGGTCGCGGTCCTGAGAGTGGAAAATCACGGTCAGATCGAACGTAGCCGCATATTCCAGCGCACGGCACAGCGTGCGGGTGCTGCGAAAACTCTCCAGGCCGTTGCCGAATGCCACGCAACCGGCGTCACGCAGGGCGATCAGCTCGGCAAGTTGTTCGCCTTCCAGGCCTTTGCTCAACGCGCCGATGGGGAACACCTTGCAATTACCGGCTTCACGGGCGCGGTCGAGGATCAGCTCGGTCACCGCCGAGGTGTCAAGGATCGGCTTGGTGTGGGGCGGGCAGCACAGGCTGGTGACGCCACCGGCCGCAGCGGCACGGGTTTCGCTGGCGATGCTGCCTTTGCGGCTGTAACCCGGCTCGCGCAGGGCGACGTTCAGGTCCACCAGGCCAGGCGCGGCCACCAGACCGTTGGCATCGATACTCTGGCTGGCGCTGAAGCCTGCGGGCGCGGCGCCAATGGCGATGAGCTTGCCGGCTTCCAGGTGAAGGTCGGTGACTTGATCCAGCCCGCTGGCCGGATCGATAACGCGAGCGCCAAGAATGCTGAGCTTCACTGGGCGTTCTCCTGCTCGAATTGACGTTGCGCGGTTTGCCCGCTCATGGCCATGGACAGCACAGCCATGCGGATGGCGATGCCATAAGTCACCTGGTTGAGGATCACCGACTGCGGGCCATCGGCCACCGCCGATTCAATCTCCACGCCACGGTTGATCGGGCCTGGGTGCATCACGATGGCGTCCGGTTTGGCACCGGCCAAACGTGCGGTAGTCAGGCCGAACAGGCGGTAGAACTCGCCTTCGCTCGGCAGCAGGCCACCGGACATGCGCTCGCGCTGCAGGCGCAGCATGATCACCACGTCCACATCCTTGAGGCCTTCGGTCATGTCGGTGTAGACCTTCACGCCGTATTGTTCGATGCCGATCGGCAGCAGGGTTTTCGGCGCGATTACGCGGATATCCGGGCAACCCAGGGTTTTCAGGGCCAGCATGTTCGAGCGCGCCACCCGCGAGTGCAGGATGTCGCCGACGATGGCCACCGACAGGTTTTCAAAGCTGCCCTTGTGCCGACGGATGGTGAGCATGTCGAGCATGCCCTGGGTCGGGTGGGCGTGACGGCCGTCGCCGCCGTTGATGATTGCCACCTGCGGGCACACATGTTCGGCGATGAAATGCGCGGCACCGGAGTCGCCGTGGCGTACCACGAACATGTCCGCGGCCATGGCTTCCAGGTTGCGCAGGGTGTCGAGCAGGGTTTCGCCCTTGCTCGCCGACGAGGTGGACACGTTCAGTGTGATCACGTCGGCCGACAGCCGCTGAGCCGCCAGTTCAAACGTGGTGCGGGTGCGCGTGGAGTTCTCGAAGAACACATTGCAGATGGTTTTGCCGCGCAGCAGCGGGACTTTCTTCACCGCCCGGCCACCGACTTCGAGGAACGAGTCGGCGGTGTCGAGGAGTTCGGTGAGCAGTTCGCGGGGCAAACCGTCGAGGGACAGGAAATGTTGCAACTGGCCCTGAGCATTGAGCTGCAGCGGGCGCTTGGCATCTAGAGGCGTCATCGCGGGGACTCTGTACAAGGCGGTTTAAAGGGCAAGGTCTTGCAGTTCGAGTTCGAGCGGCGTGGGACCGGACAATTTTACCCGTTGATGGGCTTGCAGCGACAGCGTTGCGCCAACCACGTCCGGGCTGATCGGCAATTCGCCGGCGTCCAGGTCCAGCAGGCATACGAGGGTCACGCTGGCCGGGCGGCCGTAGTCGAACAGCTCGTTGAGGGCCGCGCGGATGGTGCGGCCGCTCATCAGCACGTCGTCGATCAGCACCAGATGCTGGCCTTCTACCTCGAACGGCAGCGCCGAGGGCTGCACTTGCGGGTGCAGGCCGTTCTGGCTGAAGTCGTCGCGGTAAAAGGACACGTCCAGGGTGCCCAGCGGCGAATCGCTGCCCAGTTCTTCCAGTAGCGCCTGGGCCACCCACACACCGCCGGTGCGGATGCCGATAAAACGCGGCTCGCTGATGGCGCGGTGTTCCAGGTGGGCCTTAAGGCGAATCGCCATCTGGCTGATCAGTTCGGCGGGATTGGGCAGGCTCATAGTGGCTCCTTCAAGGCCTTGCGCGGCGGGGGGCGCAGCAAGGTCCGGACTCAAACGTAAAAAGACGCGGCAAGCCGCGTCAGTCAGGATTCAAACAAAGCGGTGTTTTCATCCAGCCAACCCTGCAACAACAGGGCGGCGGCAATGGCGTCTACCGGGTTGTCGCGGTAGCTGCCTTTTTGCCCGCCACGGTCGCGGCGCTCACCCTTGGCTTCAAAGGTGGTCAGGCGTTCATCGTGGGTATAGAAGGGCAGGTTGTAGCGGCCATTGAGGCGGCGGGCGAATTTTTCCGCGCGCAGGCACATCTCGCTGGGGGTGCCGTCCATGTTCAAGGGCAGGCCGACCACCACAGCATCGGGCTTCCACTCTTTAATCAGGGCTTCAACCTGGTTCCAGTCCGGCACGCCGTTCTGGGCTTTCAAGGTACACAGCTCGCGGGCCTGGCCGGTAATCACCTGGCCGACCGCTACGCCGATCTGTTTGGTGCCGTAGTCAAAGCCGAGGATCAAGCGCAAAGCCATCAGGCGTGCCCCGCCTGGCTGGTGAGCAGGCTGAGGTTGACCCGCAGCTTGGCGGCAGCCGCTTCCAGGCGCAGCTCACTGGCGGTGTTGAACAGGATGTCGGCGTCAAACGGGCAGGTCAGCCAGGCGTTGCTGGCCAATTCCGCTTCCAGTTGCCCCGCTTCCCAGCCGGCGTAGCCGAGGGTGATCACGCTTTGCTCAGGGCCGACGCCGTCGGCGATGGCGAACAACACGTCCTGGGAGGTCGACAGAGACACGCCTTCAAGGTCTACCGTGGCCTGAAACTTTGGCCCGGTGGGGTGCAGCACAAAGCCGCGATCGGTCTGCACCGGCCCGCCAATGTAGATCTGCACACCCTGGCAGCGCGCCGGCGGGTCGATCTCGGGGCGCAATTGCTCAAGGATATCGGCCAGGTTCAGCTCTTGCGGGCGGTTGACCACCAACCCCATGGCACCATTGGCCGTGTGCTCGACGATGTAGGTCAAGGTCTGCGCAAAGTTCGGGTCGGCCATATGGGGCATGGCGATCAGGAATTGGTGCTTGAGGTAGGTCGGGCTGACATTTTTCATGTCCACTAGTGTGGCGTTGGAGGGGCGAACTGACAAGCTGGAGTTAGTGAACGCTCCCACGCTTTGCGTGGGAGTGTCGCCTGTGACGCTCCGCGTCACGCTCTTGAAAGTGGACGCGGAGCGTCCTGAGATGCATTCCCACGCAGAGCGTGGGAACGATCTTTACGCTCTTTATCCTGCATTAAAGGATGTACTTCGTACCTGTGGCGAGGGAGCTTGCTCCCGTTGGACTGCGCAGCAGTCCGATGCTTTTAAAGCAAAGAGCAGGGGCCGCTGCGCGGCCCAGCGGGAGCAAGCTCCCTCGCCACAAGGGGGAACGATACTCAGTTGCTGGACAGCCGATCACCCCTGGCGAACTTCCAGGTGCGGATGATTTCCAGTCGGTCGATGTCGTTGAGGTCGCCGGTAAACGGCGCGAAAGGCGCAGCCAGGCGCACGATCCGCTGGGCAGCCTGGTCCAGCAGTGGCTGGCCGGACGACTCCAGCACCTGCACTTCATAAAGCGAGCCGTCGCGGTTGATCGACACCAAAAGACGCAAATTGCCATAGATCTGCTGACGTCGCGCTTCATCCGGGTAGTTGAGGTTGCCGATGCGCTCGACCTTCTTGCGCCACTCGTCCTTATACCAGGCGCCTTTGTCGCGCATGGTCGACGCGGCGTTGAGGCGATAAATGCGCGGGCGCTTGGCATACAGCTGTTGCTCATTGGCCAGCTCCGCCTCAAGGCTGGAAATCTGGTCGGAAAGCTGCGAACTGTCGAAGGTCGGCGCCGGTTTGACGGGCTCAGGCGTTGGCTCGGTCTTGGCTTTCTCGCGCTGGGTCGCAGCTTTTTGCGGTTTGGGCGCGACGGTGGTCACGGCAGCCTTGGGTGCAGCCTGTTTGACCTCAGGCTTGGGGGCGGGTGGCGGCGTGACTTTATTGACCTTGTTGTCCTGGAAGGGCGCCACTTCGGTGGTCTTGGGCACGGCCTTCTTGTCGAGGGTACCGCTGCCTTGCTGGTTGTCCTGGGCAAGAAAATCGGCCTTTTCGGGCTTCTTTTCGCTCTTGAACGTGGCGAGGGTGATTTCCAGGGTCTTGGTGATCTGCTTGGGTTCGACGTAGGTGAAGCCCAGGCCGAGCAGCAAGGCGAGGTGGATAAGTGCAGCCAAAAACAGGGTAAATCCGAGCCGATCAGCCGGGCGCACGCCGCTGTGGGAGAGTTCGGGGGGCAGATCGGACGGGAAGGGCATAAAAACCAACATCGCGTGTTTCAGGGTTCGGCATGATAACGCAATGTTGGTTTTTAGCTTCAAGCGACAAGTTACAAGCTGCAAGCCTAAAAGCGGTGCGCTTTAAACTTATGGCTTGGAGCTTGCTGCTTGCAGCTTTTCAGCAATGGCCGCCATCAGCATTTCGCCGATGTTCGTGCCAAATGCGTTGTCGATCTCGCGAATACAGGTCGGGCTGGTGACGTTGATTTCGGTGAGGTTCTCACCAATTACGTCCAGTCCTACAAATAGCAGGCCTTTTTCCCGCAGGGTTGGGCCGACTTGGGCCGCAATCCAGCGATCCTTGTCTGTCAGTGGGCGTGCTTCTCCGCGACCGCCGGCCGCCAGGTTGCCTCGGGTCTCGCCGGCTGCCGGAATACGTGCCAGGCAGTAATCCACCGGCTCGCCGTCGATCATCAGGATGCGTTTGTCGCCGTCCTTGATCGCCGGAATATAAGCCTGGCCCATGATCTGCTGGGTGCCCAGCGCGGTCAGGGTTTCCAGGATCACCGACAGGTTCGGGTCACCGGCGCGGTGACGGAAGATCGACGTGCCGCCCATGCCGTCCAGCGGTTTGAGGATCACATCACCGTGTTTGGCGGCGAATTCACGCAGCACGTCAGCGCGGCGGCTGACCACGGTCGGCGGCGTGCACTGTGGGAACAGCGTGGCGAACAGCTTTTCATTGCAGTCACGCAGGCTTTGCGGCTTGTTGACGATCAGCACACCCGCGCGCTCGGCCTGCTCCAGCAGGTAAGTGGAGTAGACGAACTCCATGTCGAATGGCGGGTCTTTGCGCATCAGGATCACGTCCAGATCGCTCAGCGGGCTGTCGATCTCGTCCGCCAGTTCGAACCACTTCTGCGGGTTGGCAAACACCTGCAGCGGGCGCATGCGTGCGCGGGCCTCGCCGTCGCCCTGGTAAAGATCGCGCTGCTCCATATAGAACAACGTCCAGCCGCGGGCCTGGGCGGCCAGGAGCATGGCCAGCGAGCTATCCTTTTTATAGGAAATGCTGGCGATAGGGTCCATGACAATGCCGACGCGAACGCTCATGGGGGATTTCCTCTAGCAAATTAGGGCGCATAAAAGTGGCGTCAGAGTGGCGCTGCGGCTGTTGTGGGTCAAGGAAAAACCACCTGGCCGGTTGCTCGATAGATTGCGCCCGGAGACTGTGCTAAAAAGACTGCCACGGCGCAGCAGCCCTTCAATTCCAAGGCTTGCGGCGCTCATCCTGTGCAACATCAGGCAGTACACACCGAAAACCGATTCGCTGTGGCGATGGTAGAGCAGATATGGAACAGCATTCCAACGCCTTGAGAGTGATGGTGATCGACGATTCAAAAACGATCCGCCGCACCGCCGAGACGCTGTTGAAGAACGTGGGCTGCGATGTGATCACGGCCATCGACGGTTTCGATGCCCTGGCCCGGATTGTTGATCATCACCCGCACATTATCTTTGTCGACATCATGATGCCGCGCCTGGATGGCTATCAGACCTGCGCCCTGGTGAAGAACAACCCGGCGTTCAAGTCGATCCCGGTGATCATGCTGTCTTCCAAAGACGGCCTGTTCGACAAGGCCAAGGGGCGCATCGTGGGTGTCGATCAGTTTTTGACCAAGCCTTTCAGCAAGGAAGAACTGCTGGGCGCAATCAAGGCTTACGTGCCTGGGTTCGCCGCAGTAGAACAAGCACACTGACGCCGCCTCACAAGGGCCGGCGCCGACCAATGTAGTGGGGAAAACCATGGCACGCGTTCTGATCGTCGACGATTCGCCGACTGAAATGTACAAACTCACCGGCATGCTCGAAAAGCACGGCCACGTGGTGCTCAAGGCCGCCAACGGCGGCGATGGTGTAGCGCTCGCTCGCCAGGAAAAGCCTGACGCGGTATTGATGGACATCGTGATGCCGGGCCTCAATGGCTTCCAGGCGACGCGCCAACTGACCAAAGACAAAGAAACCGAGCACATCCCGGTGATCATCATCACCACCAAAGATCAGGAAACCGACAAGGTCTGGGGTACTCGCCAGGGTGCCAAGGATTACCTGACCAAGCCGGTGGACGAAGACACCCTGATCGCCACCTTGAACAAGGTACTGGCCGGCTAAAGGCTCGCGATCATGACCGAGTCGCAAACCGCCTTCGAGCTGCTGCTGGACATCGACCGCCGCTGCCGCCTGCTGGCCGCCGACCTGCCGTCCCAGGAAGCCCGCCTGCAACGCTGGAGCGGGATCGGCTTTCGCCTGGGGCCACACTGGTACGTGGCGCCGATGGGCGAAGTCGCCGAAGTGCTGCATGAGCCGCGTTGCACCTTGATGCCCGGCGTCAAGCCGTGGGTCAAGGGCGTGGCCAACCTGCGCGGGCGTTTGCTGCCGGTGATGGACCTGGGCGGTTTTCTCGGCCTGGAACTGTCCAAGGCACGCAAGCAGCGGCGGGTGCTGGTGGTCGAATACAACGACCTGTTTGTCGGGCTGCTGGTAGACGAGGTGGTGGGCATGCAGCATTTCGCACAAGACGCATTGTTGGTGAGCACTGCTCCAGCCGCGCCGTTTATCCAGGGCGAGTTCGACAGCGATCAGTTGTGGCAAGTCTTCAGCCCCTTCGCTCTGGCCCAGGCCCCAGGCTTCATGGATGTTGCCGCATGACCACCGTCACCACGCCCAAACCCCAGGCCGCATCGCGCAGCCGCTCACAGATCATCGTGCTGTTTATTGCGCTGATCGTGTTCATCATGCTGTTGTTCGCCAACTTCGCGTACCTCAACACTCAGTCCACCTATGACAAGCAGTACATCGGCCACGCCGGTGAGCTGCGTGTGCTGTCCCAACGCATCGCCAAAAACGCCACTGAGGCCGCTGCCGGCAAGGCCGCCGCGTTCAAATTGCTGGGCGATGCGCGCAACGACTTTGCCCAGCGCTGGGGCTACCTGAAAAAAGGTGATACCGAAACCGGCCTGCCCGCCGCGCCCAGCGCGGTTCGTGCGGAAATGCGCGCGGTGCAGACCGACTGGGAAGCGCTGCTGAAAAACACCGACGCAATTCTCGCCAGCGAACAAACCGTGTTGTCCCTGCATCAAGTGGCTGCGACCCTCGCCGAAACCGTGCCGCAATTGCAGATGGAGTCGGAAAAGGTCGTCGATATCCTGCTGCAACGCGGCGCCCCGGCCAGCCAGGTAGCCTTGGCCCAGCGCCAGTCGCTGTTGGCCGAGCGCATTTTAGGCGCGGTCAACACCGTGCTGGCGGGCGACGAAACCGCCGTGCAAGCCGCCGATGCCTTTGGCCGCGATGCCAGCCGCTTCGGTGTGGTGCTCAACGGCATGCTCAATGGCAACCCGGGCTTGCGCATTACCCAGGTCGAAGACCATGACGCGCGCGCGCGGCTGGCGGAAATTTCGGAGCTGTTCGAGTTTGTCTCCGGCTCCGTGGATGAAATCCTCGAAACCTCGCCGCAACTGTTCCAGGTACGGGCCTCGGCAAGCAATATCTTCAACCTCTCGCAAACCCTGCTCGATGAAGCCTCGCACCTGGCCACCGGGTTTGAAAACCTCGCCAGCGGGCGCAGTTTCGACACCATTGGTGGCTACGTGCTGGGTTTGCTGGCGCTGGCCTCGATCATTCTGATTGGCCTGGTGATGGTGCGCGAAACCAACCGCCAATTGCATGAAACCGCCGAGAAGAACGAGCGCAATCAGAACGCGATCATGCGCCTGCTGGATGAAATCGAAGACCTGGCCGACGGCGACCTCACCGTAACCGCCTCGGTCACCGAGGACTTCACCGGCACCATTGCGGATTCCATCAACTACTCCGTGGACCAACTGCGCGATCTGGTCGCCACCATCAACCTCACTGCCGGTCAAGTGGCCGGTGCGGTGCAGGACACCCAGGCCACCGCCATGCACCTGGCCCAGGCTTCGGAGCATCAAGCCCAGCAGATCGCTGAAGCCTCCACGGCGATCAATCAGATGGCGCAATCTATCGATCAAGTGTCGGCCAACGCCGCCGAATCTTCGGCCGTGGCGGAACGCTCGGTGGAAATCGCCAACAAGGGTAACGAGGTGGTGCACAACACTATCCATGGCATGGACAACATCCGCGAACAGATCCAGGACACCGCCAAGCGCATCAAACGCCTGGGCGAATCTTCCCAGGAGATTGGCGACATCGTCAGCCTGATCGACGACATTGCCGACCAGACCAACATCCTCGCCCTCAACGCCGCCATCCAGGCGAGCATGGCCGGTGACGCCGGGCGCGGTTTTGCGGTGGTGGCCGATGAGGTGCAAAGGCTGGCCGAGCGCTCATCCGCCGCCACCCGGCAAATCGAAACCCTGGTGCGCGCGATTCAGGCCGACACCAATGAAGCGGTTATCTCCATGGAGCAAACCACCACCGAAGTGGTGCGCGGCGCGCGGCTGGCCCAGGACGCGGGCGTGGCGCTGGAAGAGATCGAAGGCGTGTCGAAAACCCTGGCGGCGTTGATTCAGAGCATCTCGAATGCGGCGCAGCAACAGACCTCATCGGCGGGGCAGATTTCGCTGACGATGAATGTGATTCAGCAGATCACCACGCAAACGTCGTCGGGGTCTACGGCCACGGCGGAAAGCATCGGCAACCTGGCAAAAATGGCCAGCCAGTTGCGCCGGTCGGTGTCGGGTTTCACCCTGCCAGCAGCCAAACAGGTAGACGATTGAAATGCTCCCACATTAGATCTTCATTGGTTTGAGATCTTGGCAATACATGCAATTCACGAATTCTAAGCGGAGCAGTTATGGTTGATCGGCACGACTACGTGGCCCTCGAATGGGTCAAGGGCGACATTGCCGAAACCCTGAAACAGGCCCGTTCGGCGCTGGATGCGTTTGTCGAAACCCACGACAGCGACGCTATCGCCGAGTGCCTGGCCGCCATCCACCAAGTGCATGGCGCGCTGCAAATGGTCGAGTTCTACGGCGCAGCCCTGCTCGCCGAAGAGATCGAAGAACTGACCCTGGCCCTGCAAGCCGAGCGCGTCAGCCAGCGCGATGAAAGCATCCGCCTGCTGCAACAAGCCCTCAGTCAATTGCCGTTGTATCTGGACCGCGTACACAGCGCCCGCCGCGACCTGCCGCTGGTGGTGTTGCCGCTGCTCAATGACCTGCGCAGCGCGCGCGGCGAAAGCCTGTTGTCCGAGACCAGCCTGTTCAGCCCACAGCTCTTGTCGATTGCACCGTTGCCCGACGAAGCCCTGGCCCCGCGCGCCGTGCCCGAACTGCACGAGCAATTACGGCAGTGGCACCAGCTGCTGCAACAAGCCTTGGCCGGTCTGCTGCGCGAAGACCATGGCCCGAGCAACCTGGAAGACATGGCGCGGGTGTTCGCGCGCCTCGAAGCGCTGTGCCAGGGCGCGCCGCTGTTGCCGTTGTGGCAAGTCACCTCGGCGCTGGTCGAAGGCATGCTCACTGGCGTGATCGCCAACAGCCCGGCGCTGCGCAGCCTGCTCAAGGCCAGCGACAAGCAACTCAAGCGTTTGCTGGCCCAGGGCATCGGCGGTATCAACCAGCCTGCGCCCGACGAACTGCTCAAGAGCCTGCTGTTTTATGTGGCCAAGGTCACCCGCCCGACGCCGCGCATGCAAAGTCTCAAGGAGCGTTATGGCCTGGATGAGGCCTTGCCTGACAGTGCCGTGGTCGACGCCGAACGGGCGCGCCTGGCCGGGCCGGACCGCAATGCCATGGGCTCGGTACTCGGCGCATTGTGTGAGGAGCTGGTACGGGTCAAGGAGCGCCTCGACTTGTTCGTGCGCAGCGACCGCCAACACACCGACGACCTGGATGCGCTGCTGGCGCCATTGCGGCAGATCGCCGATACCTTGGCGGTGCTGGGTTTCGGCCAGCCGCGCAAGGTGATCATCGACCAGCTCGCCGTGGTGTTGAGCCTGGCGCAAGGTCACCGCGAACCCAACGACGCCGTACTGATGGACGTCGCCGGCGCCTTGCTCTACGTCGAGGCCACGCTGGCGGGCATGGTCGGCACCGTTGAACCGGAAAGCCGTGAAGAAAGCCGCCTGCCCACCACCGACCTGACGCAGATTCATCAGTTGGTGATCCGCGAATCCTGCCAGTGCCTGCGCCAAGCCAAAGAGCTGGTGATCGACTGCATCGAAGCCGACTGGGAGCGCCAGCGCCTGGAGTCCCTGCCGGAGCTGCTCAGCCAGGTGCGAGGCGCCTTGGCGATGATTCCACTGCCACGCGCAGCGAGCCTGATGCGGGGTTGCACCGATTACGTCGACGAACAACTGATGGTCAACGAGGCGCCGCCGACCCAGGCGCAGCTGGCGCATTTTGCCGAGGTGATCAGCAGTCTTGAGTACTACCTCGAACGCATGCTCCAGGACCCCGACGCTGCGGGTGAGCGCGTGCTGGAACTGGCGACCCAAGGCTTGGCCGCGCTCGGTTACCTGCCCGCCGAAAAGCCCTGGCGTCAGACGCTGGTTGCGCCGGATGGCGCATTGTCGGCCGACAGCACGCCGAGCCAGTCCCAGTTCGATGCCTTGGCCAGCCCGATCACGCGCCTGAACCCACCGGCGCTGCATCGCCCCGGCAGCTTGCTGCCACCACCGGCCGATGAAGAACCTATCGACGATGAGCTGCGCGAAGTCTTCCTCGAAGAAACCGACGAAGTCCTCGACGTGCTGCACCGGAACCTGCCCAACAGCGTGGACAAAACTGCTCAAGGCGAAATGCGCCGGGCGTTTCACACGCTCAAAGGCAGCGGCCGCATGGTCCGCGCGCTGGTGCTGGCCGAACTGGCCTGGGCGGTGGAAAACCT
Organism: Pseudomonas onubensis; assembly: GCF_965653655.1. Taxonomy (NCBI): domain Bacteria; kingdom Pseudomonadati; phylum Pseudomonadota; class Gammaproteobacteria; order Pseudomonadales; family Pseudomonadaceae; genus Pseudomonas; species Pseudomonas onubensis. Next base: position 12,222 of record NZ_CBFHAZ010000078.1, read on the forward strand.
GCTCAATCGCGTGCTCGAACGCAGCGTGGCCCTCAGCTCCGATGTGCAACACGTACTGGATGAAGCTGTGGCCCTGCTGCCCGAATTGATCGCCGACTTCGCCACCGACGACCAACACCAGCGCGATGAAGTCGACGCCCTGGCCGCCCGTGCCCATGCCCTAGCCAGTGGCACTGCAACAGCCACCGCCGAGCCCCACGACCCGATGCTGCTGGAGATCTTCCGCAACGAAGCCCAGAGCCATCTGGAGAGCATCAACCACTTCCTGCAACAGGCCGCCGAGCATGTGCCGCTGCAAGTCAGCGATGAACTGCAACGCGCCCTGCATACCCTTAAAGGCAGTGCCTACATGGCGGGTGTGCTGCCGATTGCCGAACTGGCGCGGCCGCTGGATCACCTGACTCGCGAATACAAGGCCCACCGCCTGCCGCTGGACCTGGACGAAGTGGAACTGCTGTTGGAGGCCGAAGGCTTGTTCCAGCGCGGCCTGCACCAACTGCACAGCGACCCGCTGGTGCCAATCAAGGGCGCGCCAGACCTGATCAGCCGCACCCAAAGCCTGCTCGAGCAACAACTGCAAGCGTTGCTCGACGCACCGAACACGGGCCTGCGCATCAAGCGTGACCCGCAGTTGATCGCCAACTTCCTGGCCCAAGGCATGGACATCCTGCTCGACGCCGAAAGCCTCTTGCGCCGCTGGCAGCAGCACCCCGGCGAGCGTCAGGAACTCACCGCACTGCTGGACGAGTTGACCACCTTGGGCGAGGGTGCGCATATCGCCGACCTGCATAGCATCGACGAACTCTGCGAAGCCTTGCTTGACCTCTACGGGGCGGTGGAAGAGAGCAGCCTGGCGGTCAGCGAGACGTTTTTCCACGAGGCCGAACAGGCCCATGACGCGCTGATCAACATGCTCGACCAGTTGGCAGCGGGGCAGGAAATCAGCCCGGCGCCGACGCGGGTGCAGGCGCTGCGCGAATTGCTCGATGAAGCCCTCGACCCGTCAGCCACCGGGCTGATCAAAAGCGATGGCAGCCGTGCCCTCAGCATTGCTGAACTGGGCGCGGCCACGGCGCAATTGAGTCAGGACACGGCGATGGACGATGAGATCGTCGAGATCTTCCTCGAAGAAGCCGTAGACATCCTCGACAGCGCCGGCCAGTCGCTCAAGCGTTGGCTGCTGGAGCCCGACAGCGCCGCACCGTTGTCCTCATTGCAGCGAGATTTGCACACCCTCAAGGGTGGCGCGCGCATGGCCGAAATCGGCCCGATCGGCGACCTCGCCCATGAGCTGGAAGGCCTTTACGAAGGCTTGGTGGACCGCCGTTACAGTTACTCCACCGAGTTGTCCCAAGTGTTGATGGCCAGCCACGAGCGGCTGGCCTTGCAGCTCGATCAACTGCAAGACCAGCAACCCTTGAGCGACTCCAGCGACTTGATCGCGCAACTGCGCGAGTTGCGCCACAGCAGCACGCCCACGGCTGCGACCACAGCCCCCGAAGTGGCGACAGCGGACCCCGAGTTGCTGGAAATTTTCCTCGAAGAAGCCGCCGATATTATCGACAGCTCCGGCAGCGCGCTGGTGCGTTGGCAGGCTGAGCCGAACAATCGCCAGGAAGTGGAAACCCTGCTGCGCGACCTGCACACCCTCAAGGGCGGCGCGCGCATGGTTGAGATCGGGCCGATTGGCGATCTGGCCCATGAACTGGAGTTTCTCTACGAAGGGCTGTCGGCTGGTTTGCTGGCGCCGTCGCCGGAGCTGTTTTCGCTGCTGCAAGGTTGCCATGACCGCTTGGCGCAGATGATCGACGCCGTGGCGGACGGTTTGCCGGTGGGTTCGGTGGACAAGCTGATCGAGCGGATCAAGAGCCTGGTGCACCCGAGCGATGAGCCGCTGGCGCCGGTTGCACTGCCCGCCGGTAAGGCCGAAGCGGCTGTCGACCCGGCTGCGGACATGGTGAAAATCTCCGCCGATTTGCTCGATGATCTGGTCAACCTGGCCGGTGAAACCTCGATCTTCCGGGGGCGCATCGAGCAGCAGGTCAACGATGCGCGCACGGCCCTCAACGAGGTCGAAACCACCATCGAGCGCATGCGCGACCAACTGCGCCGCCTCGACAGCGAAACCCAGGGCCGTATCCTCAGCCGTCAGCAGGCCGAGGCCGAGCGCTTGGGTTATGAAGAATTCGACCCGCTGGAAATGGACCGCCACTCGCAGTTGCAGCAACTGTCCCGTGCGCTGTCCGAATCCGCTTCCGACCTGCTGGATCTCAAGGAAACCCTCGACCGCCGTAACCAGGATGCCCACAACCTGTTGCAGCAACAGGCGCGTATCAACACCGAGTTGCAAGAAGGCCTGATGCGCACGCGCATGGTGCCGTTTGAACGCATGCTGCCGCGCCTCAAGCGCATCGTGCGGCAGGTAGCGCAGGAGTTGGGCAAGGACGTGGAGTTCGTGGTCGGTAATGCCGAAGGCGAGATGGACCGCAACGTGCTGGAACGTATGGCCGCGCCGCTGGAACACATGCTGCGCAACGCCGTCGACCATGGCCTGGAGTCCCGCGAAGCACGTGTGCTGGCGGGCAAGCCGGAGAAGGGTCGTATCACCCTGGACCTGACCCACGAAGGCGGCGATATCGTGTTCGACATGCGCGACGACGGCGCCGGCGTGCCGCTGGACGCGGTGCGGCGCAAGGCGATCAAGCGCGGCCTGCTCGCCCCACAGCAAGAGATCAGCGACCGCGACGTGTTGCAGTTCATCCTGCAGCCAGGCTTCTCGACGGCGGAAAAGATCACGCAGATTTCCGGGCGCGGCGTGGGCATGGACGTGGTGCACGAAGAAGTGCGCCAGCTCGGCGGCTCGATGGTGATCGACTCCACGCCCGGTGCGGGCGTGCACTTTCGCATTCGCCTGCCGTTTACCGTGTCGGTCAACCGGGCGCTGATGGTGCAGTGCGCGGACGATCAATATGCGATTCCGCTCAACACCATCGAAGGCCTGGTGCGTGTGCTGCCCCACGAGCTGGCCGGGTACTATCAGCAAGACCCGCCGCGCTATGAATATGGCGGCCAGCGTTATGAGTTGTTCTACCTGGGCGACCTGCTGCATACCGTCAACCGCCCCAAATTGCTCGGCCAATACCAGCCCGTGCCGGTGCTGCTGGTGCAATGCAACGAGCGGCGTGTGGCGGTGCATGTGGATGCCATGGCCGGCACGCGGGAGATTGTGGTGAAGGGCCTGGGGCCGCAGTTTGCGGGCGTGCAGGGCTTGTCCGGCGCGACCATCCTCGGTGATGGCCGCGTGGTGCTGATCATCGATTTGCTCGCACACATTCGCGCACGCCAACCTGCGTTGCCGGCCCAGGCGGTCGATGCGCCGCTGATCCTCAACGACCCGTTGAAAAAGCGCCCGCTGCTGGTGCTGGTGGTGGACGATTCGGTCACCGTGCGCAAAGTCACTAGCCGCCTGTTGGAGCGCAACGGCATGAACGTGCTCACCGCCAAAGACGGCATCGACGCCATCGCGGTGCTGGAAGAACACACCCCGGACCTGATGCTGCTCGACATCGAAATGCCGCGCATGGATGGCTTCGAAGTGGCGATTCAGGTGCGCAACGACCCGCGCCTGATGCGCCTGCCGATCATCATGATCACCTCGCGCACCGGCCAAAAACACCGCGACCGCGCCATGGCCATCGGCGTCAACGACTACCTCGGCAAGCCGTACCAGGAGTCGGTGCTGCTGGAAAGCATCGCCTACTGGAGCAAGTCCCATGCTTGACCACCGCACCAGCCAACTCACCGGCCTGTTGTTGCCCTTGGCCGACCGCCACTTGGTGCTGCCCAATGTGGCCGTGGCCGAGCTGATCGACTTCCAGCGCGGCGAACCGGCCAGCGATGCGCCGCCGTGGTACTTGCGGCAAGTGACCTGGCGCGACCGGCAAATACCCCTGATCAGCTTTGAAGCCGTGTGCGGCGAAGCGATCTTGACCGCCGAGCGCTCGCGCATCGTGGTGCTGAACGCACTGGGCGGGCGGCCGACATTGAAGTTTATTGCGCTGGTGATCCAGGGCATTCCCCGCTCGTACAAGCTCGACAGCGAGTTGAGCTACGTGGACGTGCCACTCTGCCCGCTGGAACTCGCGGCGGTGCAGGTGGGCGAGCACGTGGCGAAGGTGCCGGATTTGATGGGGCTTGAAGCGTTGTTGGTCGAGTCTGGCCTGGCGTGAACCCAAGCCTTGTGAAGTTCCAATGTGGGAGCTGGCTTGAACTGCGATAGCGGCTTGTCAGCCACTGCATCAACAGCAGGCCCGCCGCCATCGCAGGCAAGCCAGCTCCCACACTGGATGTGTTCGGCTCAAGACCTCAATCAATCCGCGCAAACCGCTCAATCACCGGCTGCTCCCGATGCTCGGCCTGCCACAAATCGTAGGCACTTTGCATCGACAACCATAGCTGCGCGGTACTCACACCCGCCCGCTCCAACCTCACGGCAAGGTCTGGGCTGACAGGCGCATGCCCATGCAAGATCCTTGAAAATGTCTCGCGGGCAAAGCCCAGGCGTCGTGCCATTTCGGTGATGGTAATACCCAAGGCCGGGATCACATCTTCAAGCAGGATTTCACCTGGGTGAGGTGGGTTGTGCATACCCATATCGATACCTTTACTCAGTGGTAGTCAAGATAATCGACCAGTTCAACTTGGTCGTCGAACATTCGAAAAATGATGCGCCAGTTACCACTTATGCTGACGGACCAATAGTTGATGAGGTCGCCTTTCAATCGATGGAAGCGCCATCCGGGCAGATCCAATGCTTCAGGGTGTTCGGCTTTGTCCAGAATAAACAGAACGCGGCGCAAGCGTTTTGCGTGATTTGCGTTAATGCCTCTGGTTGAACCGGACTCATAGAAGGCCTTGAGCCCCTTATGTTTCCAGCTGACGATCATGGCGCGATTGTGATGTGATACATCACACTCTGCAATGGTCTTTTATCGGATTTAACGGTCGGATTCATGATGTCTGTCCGTGGCACGATTCGGACGGGAAAGGCTAGAGAGGCTGGTTCCGAGCAGCAACCTGAAAAGTCTGTCGGAGCATTCCTGGCAGTCTGTCGGAATGATCAAGCTAGGTGGGTGCCTTCGGATCTTTCCTGCAAGATTTCGAGCTGTGCATGAACTTGTTGTGGGTAGTCATGGCGGCTAGTCTTCGTCCCGTCATCGAAAAACGGTGACACGGACGTGCAAGTCCGACGAAACTGTTTAGGCGTACAAACGCCCAGCCAACCACGGGCGTTTTTTGTGCTTGCTGCTTTATGGCGGCTGCGCGCAGGAGGTCTTCGGACCTGCTGGGTGTCCTAAACAGGCCCGGTCTTGCACACCTGCGCACGGTCGCCACCCTCATTCGCGTGCAAGCGAACGGTGGCGCTCCTTACTAACTGTTTAGGAGCTTCATCATGATCAAACCTACCCCTAATCCGCCCCTCTTCACCGTAAACCCCCACCAAAACACCGAAGCCCTACTGGCCAACGCCAGCGAAACCCTGTGCTCCCTCAACGCACTGACCTCCAACCTGGCCTTCGACCTGGATCCCGCCCAGCGCGCGAGTATGTTGGCGATTCAGCAAATGGCAGAGCTGAGTCAGCTGTTGGTCGATAGAGCACTGGAACACGTTAGCCCAGCCTAAGCGTTCCCAAAAAGGGACCGATCGTTCCCTGATTGGGACTGCTATGTAACAAGCACCACTGAGCAAATGTGGGAGCGGGCTTGCTCGCGAATGCAGGGTGTCAGTCAGTACATCTATAACTGACCCACCGTATTCGCGAGTAAGCCCTCGCGATGATCGTTCCCACGCTCCGCGTGGGAATGCATCCCGTGACGCTCCGCGTCACCCTTGCGCTGGTCTTGAGCCTTGCACTGCCTGGCGGGACGCGGAGCGTCCCAGGCGGCATTCCCACGCAGAGCGTGGGAACGATCGAAAGCCCGCTCGCCACAGGAAGCGTTTTTGCCATGAGCGTTGTGCCCAGCCTTCGGAATTTTCCTGCAAGATTTCGAGCTGTGCATGAACTTGTTGTGGGTAGTCATGGCGGCTAGTCTTCGTCCCGTCATCGAAAAACGGTGACACGGACGTGCAAGTCCGGTTACATATCGGCGCACCAACGCCCATAGCCATTCAACGGGCGTTTTTTATGCTCGCTGTATTTGTTATGGCGGCTGTGCGCGGGAGATCCCTAGGGGTCTGCCGGGGTCCGATATGCCCGGTCTTGCACACCTGCGCACAGCTGCCACCTTAATTCGCGTGCAAGCGAAAGAGGGCAGCCTCCATCACATATCGGAGCTGTAAATCATGATCAAACCTACCCCTAATCCGCCCCTCTTCACCGTAAACCCCGATCAAAACACCGAAGCTCTACTGGCCAACGCCAGCGAAACCCTGTGCTCCCTCAACGCACTGACCTGCAACTTGGCCTTCGACCTGGACCCGGCCCAGCGTGCGAGTATGTTGGCGATTCAGCAAATGGCAGAGCTGAGTCAGCTGTTGGTCGATAGAGCACTGGAACAAGTCAGCCCTGCCTAAGCGTTCCCAAAAAGGGACCGATCGTTCCCTGATTGGGACTGCTATGTAACAAGCACCACTGAGCAAATGTGGGAGCGGGCTTACTCGCGAATGCAGGGTGTCAGTCAGTACATCTATAACTGATCCACCGTATTCGCGAGCAAGCCCGCTCCCACATTTTGAGTTTAATTTGCCTTGAATCGAGCATTTGCTGATAGTCCGTTACTCCAGCCGTAACGATCCACCGCCGGGCTTGATTGATGCCCCCCACTTTCACTCCTAAGGTACAGCCCACGACAGCAAACCCCGTGGAGCGACCATGACAACAACCATCACCCCCGATTCGCGCTGGACGCGGCGGCGCGACGAGAAGCAGCGGCGCCTCGGGCTGGTCAAGCAATACGCAGACGGGGCGGTGTTGCCCAGTGACAAAATCGTCGAGGCGCTGGAAGCACTGATCCTGCCCGGCGACCGTGTGGTGCTGGAAGGCAATAACCAGAAGCAGGCCGATTTTCTCTCGCGCTCACTGGCCAAGGCCGACCCGGCCAAGCTCCATGATTTGCACATGATCATGCCCAGTGTCGGGCGTTCCGAGCACCTGGACCTGTTTGAAAAGGGCATCGCGCGCAAGCTGGATTTCTCTTTTGCAGGCACCCAATCCCTGCGCATCAGCCAGTTGCTCGAAGACGGCCTGCTGGAAATCGGCGCGATCCACACCTACATCGAACTCTACGCACGGCTGGTGGTGGACTTGATCCCCAACGTGGTGCTGTCCGCCGGGTTCATGGCTGACCGCGCCGGTAATATCTACACCGGCGCCAGTACCGAAGACACCCCGGCACTGATCGAACCCGCTGCGTTCAGCGACGGCATCGTCATCGTGCAGGTCAACCAGTTGGTGGACGACGTCACGGACTTGCCCCGCGTCGACATCCCGGCCAGCTGGGTGGATTTTGTGGTGGTGGCCGACAAGCCGTTCTACATCGAACCGCTGTTTACCCGCGACCCGCGTCATATCAAGCCGGTGCATGTGCTGATGGCGATGATGGCGATCCGTGGCATCTACGAAAAACACAATGTGCAGTCGCTCAACCACGGCATCGGTTTCAACACTGCCGCCATTGAGTTGATCCTGCCGACCTACGGCGAATCCCTGGGCCTCAAGGGCAAAATCTGCCGCAACTGGACCCTCAACCCGCACCCCACCCTGATTCCCGCGATTGAAAGCGGCTGGGTGGAAAGCGTGCATTGCTTCGGCACCGAACTCGGCATGGAGAACTACATCGCCGCCCGCCCGGATGTGTTCTTTACCGGCCGCGACGGCTCGATGCGCTCCAACCGGATGTTCTGCCAACTGGCCGGCCAATACGCGGTGGACCTGTTTATCGGCGCCACCCTGCAAGTGGACGGCGACGGCCATTCCAGCACCGTGACCCGTGGCCGTCTCGCCGGTTTCGGCGGCGCGCCGAACATGGGCCACGACCCACGCGGCCGCCGCCACGGCACGCCAGCGTGGCTCGATATGCGCCACGACGACGCGCCGGAAGCTTTACTGGAACGCGGCAAAAAACTCGTGGTGCAAATGGTCGAGACCTTCCAGGAAGGTGGCAAACCCACCTTCGTCGAAACCCTCGACGCCGTCGAAGTCGCGCGCAAAAGCGGCATGCCGCTGGCGCCGATCATGATCTACGGCGACGACGTGACTCACCTGCTTACCGAAGAAGGCATCGCTTACTTGTATAAGGCGCGCTCGCTGGAAGAGCGCCAGGCGATGATCGCCGCCGTTGCAGGCGTCACCGCCATCGGCATGCGCCACAACCCCAAAGACACTGCGCGCATGCGCCGCGAAGGCTTGATCGCCTTGCCCGAAGACTTGGGGATTCGTCGCACCGACGCCACCCGCGAGCTGTTGGCCGCCAAGAGCGTGGCCGACCTGGTGGACTGGTCCGGTGGCTTGTACAACCCGCCCGCCAAGTTCAGGAGCTGGTAAATGCGCGCCCTCAAACTGCATGAACTGAGCCTCGCCGATCGCCTGGCGGATATGGCTGTGGATGCCTTGATTGATGAGGCCGACCTGTCGCCCAAACCCGCACTGGTAGACCGTCGCGGCAATGGCGCCCATAGCGATTTGCACCTGGGGCTGATGCACGCCTCGGCGCTGTCGTTGTGGCCGATGTTCAAGGAAATGGCCGAAGCGGCGCTTGAGTTCGGTGAAGTCGGCTTGCCCTTGCGCGAAGCCCTCGGGCGTATCGGTCGCGAAGGTGAGCAAGCCATGCTCGCCACCACTAACGGCGTGAATACCCATCGTGGCGCGATCTGGGCGCTCGGCTTGCTCACCGCCGCAGCGGCCCTGCAACCACGCGCCGTCACGCTCACCGCTGCCAAACTGGCCTTGCTCAACGACCGCTACGCCCCACAACCGCTGAGCCATGGTGCGCAAGTCGCGCAGCGCTACGGCGCACGCGGTGCCCGTGAAGAAGCGCAATTGGGCTTCCCGGCCGTGGTGCAACGCGGCCTGCCGCAGCTGCACAAAAGCCGCCAGCAAAACGCCGGTGAACAAAATGCGCGCCTGGATGCCTTGCTCGCGATCATGACCGACCTGGCCGACACCTGCGTGCTCTACCGCGCCGGCACCGAAGGCCTGCTCGCCATGCAGCACGGCGCCCAGGCGGTGCTGGATGCAGGCGGCAGCGCAAGCCTTGCCGGGCGCCGCCAATTGCATGAACTCGACCAGCAACTCCTGGCCCTGAATGCCTCGCCAGGCGGCGCCGCCGACCTGTTGGCCGCCTGCCTGTTTATCGACCGCCTCGACGGAGCGTTGTGATGGAAACCTTATCCTTTGAATTCCCCGCCGGGCAGCCGCCCAAAGGCCGTGCGCTGGTGGGTTGCGTCGGCTCCGGCGACCTGGAAGTGCTGCTGGAACCGGGCACGCTCGGCACGCTGACCATTCAGGTGCAGACCTCGGTGAATGGCGCCGAACAACGCTGGCAGCACCTGTTCGAACGAATCTTCCAGGAACACACGCCACCGGCCTTGAAGATTGATATCCACGACTTCGGCGCCACCCCCGGCGTGGTGCGTTTGCGCCTGGAACAGGGTTTCGAGGAGATCGGCCATGACTGACTTGCTCAACAAGCACAGCTTCGTCGAACTCGGTGCGCGGCAGCGGGCCAAGGCGTTGCTGGACAGCGGCACTTACCGCGAACTGATCGACCCGTTCCAACGCGTGATGTCGCCGTGGCTCAGCCGCCAAGGCGTGGTGCCGCAAGCGGATGACGGCGTGGTGATCGCCAAGGGCAGCATCGCCGGGTTGCCGGTGGTGATTGCTGCCATTGAGGGCAGTTTCCAGGGCGGTAGTCTCGGTGAAGTGGGCGGCGCGAAAATCGCCGGTGCCCTCGAGTTGGCGGCCGAAGACAACCGCAAAGGTATCCCGACCCGTGCCGTGTTGCTGCTGGAAACCGGCGGCGTACGCTTGCAGGAAGCCAACCTCGGGCTGGCGGCGATTGCCGACATCCACGCGGCGATTGTCGACCTGCGCCAGTATCAGCCGGTCGTCGGCGTGGTGGCGGGCAGCGTTGGTTGTTTTGGTGGCATGTCCATCGCCGCCGGGTTGTGCAGTTACCTGGTGGTCACCCGCGAAGCACGCCTGGGCCTTAACGGCCCGCAAGTGATCGAGCAGGAAGCGGGCCTGGAAGAATACGACTCCCGCGACCGGCCGTTTATCTGGAGCCTTACCGGCGGCGAGCAACGCTTCAACAGCGGCTTGGCCGACCGTTATGTGGCGGACGATGTGGCGCAGATCCAACAGACTGTCAGCGCCTTGCTGCAACAAGGTTTACCCGAGCAACAGCGCAGCCGTCAGATCGATTTCTACCTGGCGCGCCTCACTGAACTGGACGCAACGCCGCAAATAGACCCCGCGACGGTGCGCGACCTGTATCAAGGAGAACGCCCATGAGAGGTTTGCAGTGGTTCAATGCATTGAGCGCTGGCGCAACGCCGGTCGAAGGGTTGCCGGACTCATTGAAAGTCGCAGACGGCGTAGTGGGTGAACAGGCCGTGCGCTTTATTGCCGTGGTCACCGACGCGCAAAATCGTTTCCCCCGTGCACGCAACGGCGAAGTCGGTTTACTGGAGGGCTGGGGTCTTGCCAAGGCTGTCGACGAAGCCATCGAGAAGGGCGACAAACGCCCCATCATCGCTATCGTCGATGTGCCGAGCCAGGCCTATGGCCGTCGCGAAGAAGCCCTCGGCATCCATCAGGCCCTGGCCGCCGCCGCCGACAGCTATGCCCGTGCTCGCTTGGCCGGGCACCCGGTGATTGCGCTGCTGGTGGGCAAAGCCATGTCCGGTGCATTCCTCGCCCACGGCTACCAGGCCAACCGTCTGATCGCCCTGCGTGACCCTGGCGTGATGGTGCACGCCATGGGCAAGGCCTCGGCGGCGCGGGTGACCTTGCGCAGTGTTGAAGAACTCGAGGCCCTGGCCGCCAGCGTGCCGCCCATGGCCTATGACATTGACAGCTATGCTGGCCTGGGTTTGCTCTGGGAAACCCTGTCGGTCAGCCAGATTGAACAGCCTACAGCGGACGACGTGACGCGGGTCAGCGATTGCTTGTTGCACGCCATCAAAGATATCCACAGCCCGGATCTGAAAGGGCGCCTCGGTGCGAGCAATCGCGCCGCCTCAAGCCATGTACGCCAACTGCTGCGGGAGCAATGGTGAACGCTCACGACTTGCTCTGGGGCATGACCCCGGCGCATCTGCCCGCTGACGCGCCAGCCTGGGTGCACGATGCGATCAGCGCCGGTCACCCGGTGGTGGTGCGTCGCGCCCTGGCCGAGCCGGGTTACGTGGCCGTCGGTGTGCGTGGGCGCTCGCGTGAGCAGCGGTTTGCGGCGGTGATGCCGCTCGTGGCCGTGCAACGACGTGTGGTGCCGCAAGACTTGCGCAGTGCGGTCTCGACACGGGATTTGCCGGCACTGCGCGCACTGGATCAACTGCGCCCGGTGCTGGCGCAGCAAGACTGGGGCGTCACCGGCAGTGCAGGTTTCGAGCTGGCCAGCGGCATTGAGGCGCTGCATGCCAAGAGCGATCTGGATTTGATCCTGCGCACACCCGAGCCACTTGAGCGCAAAGCCGCACGCGCTCTGCTGGCGCTGTTGGACACGACGGAATGCGCCGTCGACCTGCAACTGCAAACCCCGTTCGGCGCTGTCGCCTTGCGTGAATGGGCGGGCGAATCCCGCCGGGTGTTGCTTAAAACCACCCACGGCGCGCACCTGGTACTCGACCCGTGGCAGGCCGTGGCATGAGCAGCCTTCTGGTATTTCCGGGGCAGGGTGCCCAGCGCGCGGGCATGCTCCAAGCGTTGCCTGCTCACGTCCTGGAAGAAGCCAGTGATGCACTGGGCGAAGACGTAAGCCAGCTTGATTCAGCCCAAGCCTTGGCCAATACACGCGCCGTGCAACTGTGCCTGTTGATCACCGGCGTGGCCCACGCCCGCCAGTTGCAACACACGCCTGATTACGTGGCGGGCCTGTCCATCGGCGCCTACCCGGCCGCCGTTATCGCTGGTGCGCTGGAGTTTGCCGATGCGGTAAGGCTGGTGAGCCTGCGCGGCGAACTGATGCAAAACGCTTATCCACAAGGCTTTGGCATGACGGCCATCATCGGCCCGCAGTTATCCACAGTCGAAACGTTGCTGGCCGAAATCCACAGCCCCGAAACCCCGGTGTACCTGGCCAACATCAATGCCGACAACCAGACCGTCATCGCCGGCAGTGATGAAGCCATGCAGCGTGTCGCGCAACGCATCAAAGGCAACGGCGTGGCCAAGCGCCTGGCCGTGAGCGTGCCATCCCATTGCATGCTGCTGAACGAACCCGCCGAGGCATTGGCGCAGGCGTTTGTAACGCTCAAGGCGCCGCGCATCACCTACCTGAGCAGCACCCGCGCGCGGCCGATCCACAACCCTGAGCAATTGCGCGACGACCTGGCCTTCAACATGTGCCGCATCGTCGACTGGCGCGGCACCGTGCAAAGCGCTTACGAGCGCGGTGTGCGCCTGCAAATCGAGCTGCCGCCTGGCGCGGTACTCACCGGCCTGTCCCGGCGTGTCTTCGAGCAAGGCAGCGTCATCGCCTGTGAAGGCGCACGCCTGGACACCTTGCAGGCCCTGCTGCAAGAGGAGGAGCGCCGCCACCGATAATGCACTACCCAAGGCTTTCGAAGCACAAAAACAACAATTTCGATGAAGCACTTTGAGGACAACAACCATGATTATTTACGGTGTGGCATTGCTGGCGATCTGCATGCTGGCGGGCGTGATCCTGGGCGACATGCTTGGCGTGTTGCTCGGGGTAAAATCCAACGTGGGCGGGGTAGGCATCGCGATGATCCTGCTGATCTGCGCACGCTTATGGATGCAAAAACGCGGCGGCATGACCAAAGATTGCGAAATGGGCGTGGGCTTCTGGGGCGCGATGTACATCCCGGTGGTGGTGGCGATGGCGGCGCAACAAAACGTGGTCACCGCCCTGCACGGCGGCCCGGTCGCAGTACTGGCCGCGATTGGCTCCGTGGTGGTCTGCGGGTGCACCATCGCGCTGATCAGTCGCACGCACAAGGGCGAACCATTGCCCGCCGAGGAGCCGCTGATTGTGCCTGCGGGAGGTCGCTGATATGTGGCCTCTTATTCAGAAAGGGTTGGAAAATAACAGCCTGGTCACCGCCTTTGCCTTCGTGGGCGTGGTGATGTGGATTTCTGTGGTGTTGTCCAAGCGCCTGACGTTCGGGCGCATTCATGGCTCGGCAATCGCCATTGTGATCGGCCTGGTGCTGGCTTGGGTCGGCGGCACCCTGACCGGTGGGCAAAAAGGCTTGGCCGATATGGCGCTGTTCTCCGGTATCGGCTTGATGGGCGGCGCGATGCTGCGTGACTTCGCCATTGTCGCCACCGCGTTTGAAGTGCAAGCCACCGAGGCCCGTAAGGCCGGATTAATCGGCGTGATTGCGCTGCTGCTCGGCACCGTATTGCCATTTATTGTCGGCGCGAGCATGGCCTGGGCGTTTGGTTATCGCGATGCAATCAGCATGACCACCATCGGTGCGGGCGCTGTGACTTACATCGTCGGCCCGGTAACCGGTGCGGCGATCGGCGCGACCTCGGATGTGATGGCGTTGTCGATTGCCACCGGGTTGATCAAGGCGATTCTGGTGATGGTCGGCACGCCCGTGGCGGCGCGCTGGATGGGCCTGGATAACCCACGTTCGGCGATGGTGTTTGGTGGCTTGGCCGGCACCGTGAGCGGGGTGACGGCGGGGCTGGCGGCGACGGATCGGCGTTTGGTGCCGTATGGCGCGTTGACGGCCACGTTTCATACCGGGCTTGGGTGTTTGCTGGGGCCTTCGCTGTTGTACTTCATTGTGCGTGGGATCGTCGGTTAAGCCCGTCATTCAGGTTGATTGTTCTGGCCTATTCGCGAGCAAGCCCGCTCCCACATTTTGACCACATTCTCATGTTAGAGCGCGGTCAAGTGTGGGAGCGGGCGTGCTCGCGAAAGCGGTCTGTCAGGTTGAAACCTGGCGGTTGGCATACATCCGACATTCCGCCAGCAACGCCAGCAAATTCGGATCACGCTCCTTGGCCTTCAAAAACACCACGCCAATATGCTGCTGCAACCGATACCGCGGTTGCAGCGGTATGAGCTTCACGCGGTTCTCATACACCGCCGCAATCCTTCCCGGCAGCAACGCATAACCCACCCCAGAACTGACCATGCTCAGCAGCGTGAAAATGTCGTTCACCTGCATCGCCACCTTTGGCTCGAAACCCGCTTGCTTGAACACCCGGTTGCCATCCTGATGGGTAGCGAAGCCTTGGGTGAGGGTGATGAAAGTAGCGTCGCGCACATCCGCCAGGTCGATCTGCTGCTCGCGGTCGAAGGGTGAATCGGCCGGTGTGGCGAGGAAGATGTCGTCGGAAAACAGCGCGATCTGTTCGCAGTCGGGGTCGTTGGCGTGGTCGTCAAGGGAGATCAGAATCGCATCCACCTCCATGTTCTTGAGCTTGTAGAGCAGGTCGAAGTTGGAACCCAGAATCAGGTCGATGTTGAGTTCGCTGCGCCTGATTTTCAGGCCCATGATCAACTGCGGCACGGTTTTAACCGTCAGCGAATACAGCGAGCCCAGTTTGAAACGCTCGGCGGAAAACCCGGCGGCTTCGCGGGTCAGGCGTACGCTGTCAACCACATCGGCCACCAGCTTTTGGGCGCGTTCTTCCAGCACATAGGCGCTTTCCAGCGGGGTGAGGTTGCGCCCTTCGTGTTTGAACAACGGGCAGCGCAGCGCATTTTCCAGCGAGTGAATAGCGCGGTGCACACTGACGTTGCTGGTTTGCAGCTCGGCAGCGGCGCGGGCCAGGTTGCCGGTGCGCATGAACGCCAGGAAGATTTCCAGCTTCTTGAGGGTGAATTCTTCGTCGATCAGCATGGCCGTGGCTCGGGTTCGAATGCCGTCGATTGTGCCCCTAAAACCAGTTCACTCCCAGCCATGCGCTGCACAGGCCCAGCACCACGCCGAGGATGATCAGCCAGATCGCGTTGAGCCGCGTGTAATACACCACGGCGGCGCTGGCCAGGGTCAGCACCAGGCTGGTGGTGTTGTTTTCCAGGCTATTCATCAGGATGTAGCTGGCGGCCAGGATCAGGCCGATGGAGATCGGCAGCAGGCTGCGTTTGACCCGTTGCACCCACGGCGTGGTGGTGTGTTTTTCCAGCCAGCCGGCGCCCACGTAGGTGAGCACCGAACACGGCACCAGCTTGGCCAGCAAGGCGACCAACGCACCCGGCAGCCCTGCGGCTTGTTGGCCGATAAACACCAGCAACATGCCGTTGGGGCCGGGCAGGGCCTGGGACAGGGCGAAGAAGGCGACGAACTGGGCGTCGCTGACCCAGTTCATGTCGTTGACGGAGTAGCGGTGGATATCACCGATGGCGACCATGTTGCCGCCAATCGACATCAGCGACCACAGTGCGCATTGGAGCATCAGGTGCAGGAGCGTGGCTTGCATCAGCGGGCCACCTTGCGTGTGTCGATAAAGCCCAGTGCCAGGGAGCTGGGGATGCAGATCAGCAGGACCATCCACAGTGGCAGCACGAGAATCGCCATCAGCACAAAGGTCAGCAGAAAGGCCACGTAGTTGGCGACCGTCCTGGGCATGGCTTTGAGCAGGCGCAGGGTGGTGCCGAGGATCAGCCCGGTGGCAATCGGCATCACGGCGCCGAACACCTGCTGCACCACGTCGTGGGTCCACCACTGGGTATAGGCAAAACCGGCGAGCACGGTGATTATCGAAGGGAACAGGTACAGCCCGCACACGGTCACAACCGCACCCGGCAAGCCATGCAGGCGACGGCCGTAGATGATGCCGACGTTGGCGATATTGGGGCCGGGGAAGAACTGGCCGGTGGTCAGCAGCTCATTGAAGCCTTGCTCGCTGACCCAGCGACGGCGGTCGACCATCATCTGCCGCGCCCAGGGCATCACGCCGCCAAAGCCAAACAGGCCGACCATGGCGAAGTTGTAAAACAGTTGCCATAGGCTGGGTTGCGGCGCGGTGGGTTCAAGCTCGGGCATGGAGATTACCGATAGGGCGCTTCTATGTGGGATCAGGCAAGCCAGCTCCCACAGGATTGGGTGAATGATCTATCGGCGTGTGTGTTTGGGCAAATGAAGAAATGCGTGTTACCTGCAACAGTGCCGGTAGCGTCACAATGGTCTTGGCACAACCATGTGGTAACGGTTATTCGAGGTGAGTGACACATGTATCACGGGGAACGATTCAACGCCTGGAGCCATTTGGCCGGGGCGGTTGCCGCTTTTATCGGCGCAGTGTGGATGTTGGTGGTGGCGAGCCTGGACGGCAGCCCCTGGAAGATCGTCAGTGTGGCGATTTATGGCTTTACCCTGCTGGTGCTGTACAGCGCGTCCACCGTGTACCACAGCGTGCAGGGGCGGCGAAAAGAGATCATGCAGAAAGTGGATCACTTTTCGATCTACCTGCTGATTGCCGGCAGCTACACACCCTTTTGCCTGGTGACGCTGCGCGGGCCGTGGGGCTGGACGCTCTTCGGAATTGTGTGGGGGCTGGCGGTGATCGGCATTTTGCAGGAGATCAAGCCAAGGTCTGAGGCGCGGATTTTGTCGATTGTGATCTATGCGGTGATGGGCTGGATTGTGCTGGTGGCGGTCAAGCCATTGATTGCCGCGCTTGGCACGGCGGGGTTTGTGTGGCTGGCCTCTGGCGGGGTGTTGTACACCGTCGGTATCATCTTTTTCGCCCTGGAGGATCGCCTGCGGCATTCCCATGGGATCTGGCATTTGTTTGTGATCGGCGGCAGTTTGCTGCACTTTGTGGCGATCATGCACTACGTTCTTTAACGGGCGACGCGGTAAAAAATGTGGGAGCGGGCTTGCTCGCGAATGCAGGGTGTCAGTCAGTACATCTATAACTGACCCACCGCATTCGCGAGCAAGCCC